>CAJCHQ010000272.1 GCA_903970295.1 Bryobacterales bacterium | reverse complement strand
CGATGATCAGGCGGATATGCCCACACTTGCTGCAGAATCTCTCCGCGCGAATAGGGCTTGCCTGAGTTGGTAACGAGCAATTCGAGCAGGCTAAACTCCATGCCGGTCAGGCGGATTCGTTCATTTTTCCTGGTCACTTGTCGTTTGTTGAGGTCGATCTTGAGATTGCCAATGGTGATCACATTGGAGCTCTTGCTCTGACCAACTTCTTGGTGTCGCTCAACGGTGCGCCTGAGCACAGCTTTGATACGGGCCTCCAGCTCGCTCGGGCTGAAAGGTTTGACGACATAGTCGTCAGCACCAATTTCCAGGCCCTGGATGCGATTTTGCACATCGGCTACGGCAGTCAACATAATGATTGGCGTATCTGACGTTTTGCGAATTTCGCGGCAAACTTCGTAACCATCCATTTTTGGAAGCATTACGTCGAGAATGACGAGATCCGGCTGGAAACTATTGAATTGTTCGAGCGCTTCTTGCCCGTCGGCAGCGGTTGCTACGTTATAACCGGCAAGTTTCAAGCGTGTTTCGAGGATGCGGCGGATAGAGGCTTCATCGTCAACGACTAGAACCTTTTCCTGCTCGGAAGCATTGTCCACAGTTTAAGTCCTTCCTGACTACTCAAGAGATTAGGCATACTAATGATTAATGAATATACCATTATATAAGCCAACCTGCCCTCTGATAATCAGGGATAAATAGTGTGCTTGGCAGCCGCCACAGTCATTTATGTCATCTATTAAGCAAGATGATTGGCAGACAAAATCTTGACAATGCTGGCAATAGCCCGCACCTGGGACAGATAGAAAATTACATGCAATTCTGAGCAGAAAATCATGTCTCCGCCTGTGGTGCCTTTTGATATGTATTGGCCATATTCTTTTGCTTGACATACATGTTTACTACCGTCGATCGTGCACCACTGGCGGTTGTCAACTGATTAAAAATGAAAATTTATCAGAATCGCTTAAACCGGGCCAAGGATTGGCTTTGAAGGGTTGTCGAGAGACTAGTGTTAAGTGTGTGTTGAAACTGTCGGATGTGTAAAAAAAGATTCGTGCATTGACGCGACTGTCGTGTTAAGCTTCTGTACTGGTCGGTCCTGTACCGGCATTACCATTAGTGCTCCCAAGACAAAATCGATGTATCTATCGCAGATGAAAATTTGTAGAAAGAGATTGGAATCAGGACGGGAGTTCATAGAGGGAGAGTGGAATGAATAAGCCCCAGTTGAGCTTAGCTTTGAGCCTATCATTAGTGCTGCTCCAGGCTAATTTGCTGTCGGCATGGTCTGCAGAACCGCAGGGAGCTATCTGGCAACGTATGGCCAGCTCCGGCAGTACGAGCGGGTCAGGCGTAACGCGGTCGGCTCAGAGAGTAAAGAAGGCTGGCAGTACCGTTAAAAGGTCTGCGCAGACACATGTATTAGACGACAGCCACGCGATGCTTTTCCTCTCTGGAAAAAGCAGCGCTGGCGCGGCCAGTGGAGCATCGGTGCCGGCAGCGGCCCTGACTCTTCATCCGAGCCTACCCCTAGATATCGCGGCGGTTGAGCCGGGCTCCGAGCCCCAGGTTGCAGACGCCGCCCCCCAAATAGCAGCTCTTCCCTCAGCGGCTGCGTCTACCGCTGCTTCTAAGCAAGTGATTGCTCAGCTAGCACCGGACCAGATTTTGGCCCAGGCCGATCACTCGAACCTGACACCACAGCCGATACCGCCTGTGGTTACAGGTACGCTTGATTTTGAAGAGTACAAAACTACCAATATTATCGACCTGAAGGTTTCGCAATCCCGGACCTTCAAGCTCAAAAACAAAATCGTCAGGACTTCTATAAGCGATCCTGGTATCGCTGAACCCGTAGTCGTTGCCGAAAACCAGTTGGTCTTGCTAGGCAAGTCTCCCGGTACCTGCACCCTGGTGCTCTGGGATGACGCCGGCAACTCTGTAGCTGTAGACCTTCGCGTCAGCAAGGACTACGCACAGTTGCAGTCAACCCTTCGCGAAATCGATCCGCGCATCATCGTTAAGGCTTTCTCCGTCGGCGGGACCGACCGAGTGCTCTTGACTGGTGACGTTGATCACCCCGAATCAATTATCAAAGCTTTCGCCGCATCAAACGTATTTATGGATGATCGCGGGATGAACGTTCAAGTGGCCAACAGTCGTATCCTCGCAGCCAGAATTGGTGAGCAAGGTGGTTCGTCTGGGGCTGGCGGTAGCGCCGCTGGACAACTCGCTCAGATTGGTTCGGTT
>CAJCHQ010000271.1 GCA_903970295.1 Bryobacterales bacterium | reverse complement strand
AAGTCCTTGGTCTAGATGCGGGTGCCGACGATTACTTGGTCAAACCGTTTGAACTTGATGAATTATCTGCTCGCATTCGGGCTCTGCTTAGACGTGGAGGACCGCAGAGTCCGCCGATCTTGCGCTGGGGAGAATTGATCGTCGATCCGGCTAAATGTTTAGCTTCTTATCGAGGCAAGGTAATCTCACTAACGCCAACTGAATATAGACTGCTAACCTTCTTTATGAGGCACCCTGAGCAGACATTTAGTACCGAGGTGCTTTTGCAAAGTCTCTGGCTGGCCGATGATAATCCCACCCAGGACGTAATCAAAGCTCACATCAAAGGATTACGACGGAAGCTTAAAGACGCAGGAATAGCTGAAGACCTATTAGAGACCGTTTATGGCTTTGGATATCGACTCAAGCCCCATCGATGACAAACTGATTCGCAAATTGATTTTAGCGAATTTGAATGTCTTTATCCTGGTGCTCTTAGTTCTGTGCGGCAGCGTCTATGGGTTTCACGGCAGCGAAGCCTACAGCGAACAGAAAAAAGAGTTGTCTTTATTTTGCGGCTCATTGATTAGCTCGATCGATCCTGGTGAACTCGAACCCGATATCCTCAGTGCCACCCGTTCGGAGCCGACAACCATTCCCTTGAACGAGTTGCAGATCGAATGGTACACCCCAGGCGGAAAACTGTTGTACACGCTTGGCGGCTTGAAGTTGAATGTGCCGTTCGACAAGAGGGCAGAATTTCAAAAACAAAACGAGCCCCGGGCGCTAATTCTTACACGCCCTGCAATTTTGCGCGGCTCTTTGATGGGATATGTGCGAGTCGGTCAATCGCTCGCCCAGCTAGATAAAGAATGTCAGCGCCTTTTAGGCGCTTTGGCGCTGGGCATAGTTTGTAGTCTATTAGCCAGTGGCGTTGGTGTATTCTGGCTGACGCGTCAATCTTTGAAGCCGATTGAAGAAGCTTTTCTACGCCTGAAACGATTTACTGATGATGCCTCTCATGAATTTGGCACGCCGCTTATGGCTATGAAAAGCAATCTCTCTCTGGTCCTCATGCGTTCACCCGCTCTATCTGCCGAAGATCGCGAGAGGCTTATGGTTGTCGACCTGACGATCGACGGCATGACGGATTTAGCTAACGATTTACTGCTTCTGGCCAGGTCAGATCGGAAACAGAAGCGCGAACACAACCAAATCGTCGACATACAGTTGCTTCTGCAGAACACTGTCGACACTTATAAATCTGTGGCGGAAGAGAAGCGCATGAGATTGACCTACGAGTGCGAACGCGGTTTGCTGGTTAAAGGCAATTTCATTGACCTGGGCCGCATGATTGGCAATATCGTCAAAAACGCCATCTTATACACGCCAGTCGGTGGTGATGTGAATCTCATAGCCAGTGCCAGAAAAGATCATGTCGAAATCAGAGTGACTGATACAGGGATCGGCATGGCTGAGGCTGATCTGGAGAGGCTATTCGAGCGCTTTTGGCGAGGTGACAGGGCGAGGGCCAACCGTCCGGGGGGCACAGGTTTGGGACTGGCGATCGCCAAGAAAATCGCGGAGCAACACAACGGCACAATTAACGTCACCAGCCAGATAGATCGAGGCAGTTGCTTCGTTGTTCACTTGCCGGCTTTTGTCGAAACGGCGAAGAATCGGGCGCTTGTGATCAGCTAAGCTCGACGGAGGGCGAGACACCGGCCCGCTTTAGAACATTTTGTTAGTCCAGGTTTTGGGTGTCTTGTCGTTGATGATTTCGAGATCCAGGTGATAACGGAAACGACGTGTACCTGTTTGTTTGATGAAATCGATCATTTTTTGCAGCCCATCTTTCAGGCTGGTGTTGGTTTTGTAATTGAGGAGTTTGCGCGCTTTGTCGGCCGAACATGTGGCCAGCTCGACTTCCTGGGGGCGACCGGGAACGAAGATCGGCTTCAATGGGAAATTGAGCAATTCGGCAATCGTTTCCGCCAACTGATTGATTGAAATGAAGTCTTCGTCGGGTCCGATGTTGATCGTTTCACCAACGACATTGTCGCGGAAGACCATTTCTTTCAGGCAGTAAATGTCGTCATCTACAAATGAAAAACAGCGCTTTTGACTGCCGTCGCCGTAAATAATGGGTTGACGTCCTTGCAGCATCAGATTGATCATGATGGAGGCGACGTTGCGGTAGGGGTCATCAAACTTCTGACGAGGCCCAATGATGTTATGCGGAACAGCGATGACATACTCGATACCGTGAATTTCGCAGAGGTTGCGAAGCAGGTTTTCGGCACTCAATTTGGCAATTCCGTAAGGATCCTGCGGTACTGGCACGTAATCTTCGCGGAAAGGCACAACGTTTGTGCCGTAGCGGGCCATCGATGAACAAAAGATAATTCGTTTGACGCCGTTAGCGATTGCTGCGCTGAAAAGTGAAGCGGAGCCGGTAACGATATTTTCGGTGATCAAATGCGGTGAGAAAACCGACAGACCTTCGTAAGCGGTTGCTGCTGCGTGAAAAACGACATCGCATCCTTTCGTGATCTTAAGCATTGAATTGCGGCGACAGATGTCATACTGATAAAACTCTGCATCTGGTGGGACATTGATTAGCTCTCCGCCAATCAGTGTGTCGCAACCGACTACCTCATGACCGTCGGCCAGGAAGTGCTCGGCCAAGTGGCTGCCCAGAAAACCCGCAATGCCAGAAATGAAAATGCGCATGGAACCCTATCGAAATCGTCTGTTAACAACTGCTAATAATGACACTGTCGGTAGGAAAGCTGCTCGCGCCTGGCCGACATGGACGCGTAACATGGTATCAAATTTGCAGCCGCGCCCTTTTGCGAGCCAGCAATAAAAAGTTTGTTTTCCAAGAAAAAACATTCATATGACTGAGTCCATCCCTACCGTTTCAATTTGTCTGCCCGTTTATAACGGCGCTAATTTTCTGGCGCAGGCGATCGAGAGTGTGCTCGCCCAGACCTATCAAGACTTTGAACTGCTAATCGCTGACGATTGTTCGACAGACGAAACGCCCGAGATTATTCAAAAGTATGCCAGAGCCGATAAGCGCATAAAAAGTTGGACCAATGAGAAGAACTTGAAGTTGTTCGGCAACTACAATCGCTGCATGGAAGAAGCGGCCGGCAAGTATATCAAGCTGTTCGCGCATGATGATCTTTTTCATCCGACCCTGGTAGAGCGTATGGTCGGCGTTCTTGATCAAAATGCTGAGATCAGTCTGGTGGTCAGTTCGCGTTGCTGGATTGATGCCCATGGCGATCGCATTGAAGCAGAATCGGACACGGCAGCGAAGATTATGAAACCTTTTGCTTTTGATACTCGCTTATCTGCGGCTGAGGCAATTGGAGGCAGTCTCAAAGATATTATGAATTGGCTGGGCGAGCCTTGCTCGCAGATGTTTCGTAAAGTGCATGCTGACGGTGGCTATGACACTTCGTTTCGACAGATAGGCGATCTCGAATATAGTTATCGATTGCTGCAGCACGGCGATTACTATTTCATCGCCGATGATTTGTGCTTTTTTCGGCGCCACGCACAGAGCTGGAGTCAGGCTCGTTCATTCGATCTAGCCGCTTATCTCGATTGGTTCTTGTTGGCCTCGAAATACCGAAAGTTTCTGCCGCACACGGGAATGAGTATCGAGGAATATTGTCTGTCGTTATTGCAAGCAGTGACTAAGAATCTGTCATTCGAGCTGCACGCAATAAAGCGCAGTTCGCCGGCAGATAGGTTGACTGTCCTGCAAGAATTACTCAGTGTCGACCCGCTTTCTTCTTTTAAATGCGAAAAAGGTGGGCCGCGCAATTTTCCTGAGGAGTGGTCAGGAGTTGGATCGTTAGCTTTCTTGCAGTGCGTGTTCTTGGAAAATGAACTGCGGCTTCTACAGAAAGATAAAAATCGCAGTGCCGCCGAAATCGAACAGTTGAATCAGAACTCTCTTGCAGCCAATTCGGCGATTCAGAACGATATTGATTCCCTCCACATGGCTCTCGATGAAAAAGATAAGGAGATCAAGGCACTGAGAGACGCTTTGAGTGAAATGGGCAGCAGTATGTCTTGGAGAGTGACCGCTCCGTTGCGCCGAATCAAACGGCGGCTCGGCTCACCCAGTCCATGATGGCGGCAGAAGATGAGCGCTTATGCGAAGCGATGGTCGAAGGTGGAAATAGCGCCGGCGGAAATTTGTGTGTCCTGAACTCGGAGTTACGGTGAAATTTGCAATCGGTGTCATAACTTTTAACGACGGAAATTTGGCCAGGCTACTACCTTCCGTTAGGCTGGCGACTGCGCAGGCGCGCCAGTCCCATCAGTATAGTACGACTTTGATCGGGGTCGATAACGGCGAACCTCGCTTCAGTCTTTTTGCCAACGATTGGCAGTCTGTCGAAGGCGTTGAAATAGTTTCTTTAGCATCGCAAGGCAATGTCGGCTTTGCCAGGGCCATGAATCGCATGATGGCAGAGGGGTTTCAACGTGGCAACGATTATTTTTTGGCAGTCAATCCAGATGGAGTATTTCATGCCAATTGTTTAAGCGAATTGGTGAAGGCTGCATTGCGTTCACCAAATGCGGTGCTAGAGGCGCGGCAGTTTCCGGAAGAGCACGCCAAGGACTATGATCCTGATGGTGGACAAACGGCATGGGTGAGCGGCGCTTGTCTGGCTATTCCTCGAAGAGTCTACGACCGCATCGGCGGTTTTGACGAGAATATTTTCATCTACAATGAAGATGTAGATTATTCTTGGCGTGCTCGAGCTGCCGGGTTTGAGACGCGTATCGCGCCTGATGCCTTGTTTGCTCACGAAATATTCGGGCGCAAATGGAGCGTGCGGGCGAAGAAGAATTTCTTCGGCTCGCGCATATATCTAGCTTCCAAATGGGGTGCGAGTGACTTCGTACAGAAGTACAAGGAAGATTATGTGCAGCGTTTCGGCGA
>CAJCHQ010000270.1 GCA_903970295.1 Bryobacterales bacterium | reverse complement strand
AGCGCAACCGCTGGAATATCAGCCACTGCCACTCCTGGCAGTGCACAATACGATCCGGCTTCCTACATTCCGTTTCAAACAGCCGAGCAAGCAGGTACTATCAATACTCAGTTAGGTCCAATGGCCATTGATACGACTGTAATCACGGCTATATACGCTAACCCCAATGCCCCGCCTGCAACCAGCGTCGTTAACGGGCTGCCGCAAACAAACTTAGACAGTTTCGTCTACGAGGCCGCAGGCCAAGCGGAACTCATATATGGCGACGAGGGCGCCACAACAATTCCTCCCTACTTCGAATTCGATCAAACGCACCGCATCAACGAAGGTATCACTGGAGTGCGCAATCAAGGAATAACCACCGGACACGGCAGCATGCTTCCGAATGCCTGGGGCGGAGATGAATTTGTCAAAACAGAGCCGTTCACGATGTCTGGCAACAACGGCGGTAATTTAGAAGGAGCCGGCATCGCTCCGGGCACGGACGACAATGCGGCTTTGACGATCACAGGAGTAGCGACTGGAGATCTCAACCCCGCAGATTCTAAATTTTGAGGTCAGGGCTTCTCAAAATACGGATGTGAAAGCGTCGGTGGTTTATCAATATCTTCATGAGGCTTCTGCAATTCGACTTCGGTGACGATGATCGAAGGAGTCGTGACACTGCTCATGCCGTCCGCCATTTGATAGATCCCAGAGTCATTCCCTGTCGCCACAATGTCGCGAAGAATTCGTGAAGTGGTCGAGGCAAACTCCACACCGCGAAGAGCTTCCTCGTGCCCATCGGAGATATAAACTTTCGAAACGTCGACAGCGATTGGCAAGTCACTTCTGTCAGGGCGACGCCCTAACAAATTTTCTATAAGCTCTTCCGATCGATTTTCACGCCGGGGAGAGAAGCTAAGCTTTCGCACTAGAATCACATAGTCCAGTCCGTCTTCTTTTCCCAGCGCCAATAGCTTCGCTTTCAAGCTAGTAGCGTCGAGTGTGCTATCTGATTGGATGATCAGATTGCTTGCTACTGCGCGCCTGTTTTCACCTGGACCATGTCCACTGCTATTCTTTATTTTTAGTGTCGGCAGGCGAGTAGAAAGCAACGTTTTCAAAATTCCTTTCTCAACCAGGACGACTCGCTTGGCGGCCACACCTTCGTTATCGACTTCGAAGGTGGCAGGCAATGCCGCACCGGTTTCGTCTTTGAGGGTTGGATCGTCGACTACCCCAATAAATGTTGGCAGGATGCGGCGACCGATTCGGCTCTGCGAAGTATCATCAGCGCGACCCATTCTCTCGTCGTCAGTTGGTCTCTTCACCACTACATTTGGTGCTAGCGTCCGATTAAAGAATTGTGCAGCTGCTTGTTTTTCGAAGAGTACGGGCCCTTGATAGTTCTCGAATTCCTTGGCGTTCAGTGTCGTAGTGAGGATATCTGCCAGGTGAGTAGCTTGCGCCTCGCAGTCCGGAGGTATGTGCCGCTCGTCAGGGACCGCTATAATCGCGGTGTCGGCAATCTGCATACCGTCTTTCCCTTGCGCAGTAGCCGACACCCTGATTACACATTCTTGTTCGCAGACCCGAATTTTTGCGCCCTCGTTATTGACAAAATATTTGGTGATAAAAGTGTCTTCCAGGCTAACTGACGAACTGCGAATTGTCGGGTAGTTTTTAAACACAGCCGATAAATTCTTGATCTTAGTTTTCAATTCTTCGCGATCAGGCGAGAAGGCTTTTTTAGACTCAACTAGTACTAGCGGCTGCTCGTGCGACCAATCGTCAGGCCGTTCTTTCACGCTTTTCTGCTGCAAGGCAGCCTTCTTTTTTTCCAAATTCTGTACTGCAATTTTATACGCCGTGTCAGTCCTGAGCCACAGCTTATGACGGATTGCATCGTAGTTGTCGTCGAGACTCAACGACGTGCCGCCCATCATATCGTCCCAGGAAAATCCGCGTTGCATATTGCCACTGTCCAATTTGTAATCACCGACGTGAACGTCGACGGCTAATTTGCGAGCACGCGATTCCTTATCTTCGGTGATGGCTCCAAACGTCGCTTTTATATCGAGCTTTTCAGTGTCATGGACGAGGTAACTGACATAGTAGGGTTTGTCATGTTTCTCGATCTTCAGTTGATTGATAGAACGTCCAAGCTCGTCGTTCATAGCATCAAATACGACATCACGATCAACTGGCGTGCTCAAGCTGGCAGAAGCGATCAGTAGACAAGCCAAAAGTGCTTTCATGCTCTATTTCCCTTTTGCTGGCGCCGGTGCCGGCAAAATTGGTGGCTTATCTTGCTGCTTGTACTGCCTTTCCACTTCGAGCGTCCGCAGCAGCAAGCTAGGCGACGAAGCAGAAACTGGCACCCAGCCGGACTCTGCACCACAATTTCCGTTAAAAGTGTCGCAATCGTCAGCCGCACACATAATCGTTTCCAGCGAAACTAAAGGAGTGCCGATCAGCGACACCCCGCGCAAAAGTTCGTCGGGTCTACCATCAGTGTAGACGCGATAAACACGTAGAGGTAAAAGTTTGAAAAGTTGAGGCATCCAGGTCTGAGTCATAGTGAAACCGCCGGCAATCTCATCGAAGATCAGCCCGTAGGGTTTTCCTTGCTTCTTCGTTTCCTCGATCAACATCGCGCGAAGTTGCGGGTAAGAAACCTTCTTCGATGACTCGACGATGAGGTTTCCCTGCCTGGCAACTGGGTCTGCCCCAGGAGAACATCGCCCGTGTCCGTTCGATACGTT
>CAJCHQ010000269.1 GCA_903970295.1 Bryobacterales bacterium | reverse complement strand
GAGCATGACGCAAAAACGTGAAAAGCGGCGGGCATATTTCAAATACAGTCCGGCAAAAATGGCGGCGTAGAAAAACTCTCTCGACGCTCTCATAATCAAGTCGAAAAAGGTGTCAAGTCCGGGCACAAGCGTATTAAGCATGGATGTAATTATGGGCAAACCGGCATCCGGCACATTTGGCGAAAACTGGCGCAAGAGGTAATAAGCAAGACTGTCGAGCAGCCAGCGTAGAGAACCTGCGGCGTAGGCGAAAACAACGGCATCGATCCAGATCTTTTTCTGCTGCAGTTTTTCGGTCGCGCCATTCGGTATAAACGTTGTGCGCACAAACTGTAACAGACCGATTTTGGGGAAGATGATTCTCCAGACCACAAGCGCGAAAGCACTGGTCAAGGTAAATTCAGCCATGACATTCACGGAGACATTGAGCCACGTATAGGCTTGCTGAAGAATGAAGTTATTGATCGGAGTCGAGGTAATGAAATCGGCGAAGAACGTAGGAAGATTATTGATCTGAGCGGCCAGTGCCACCGCGGACATGCCGGCGCCGGCAATCAGAGGCAGTCTCCAGCTTAACCTACCAGTACGCAATATACCGACAGCCCACCAGGCGGTGAGAACGATGAATAAATCCTGGCACGCAGTTTTGCAAAGGTACGAGATGTGATGAATCAGGGTTTTCCGCTCTCGCGCTTCCCGCCATCGATCGGGCACTTGCCACATATCTTCGAATCCAAAAATAAGATCGCCGGCAATGCCGCAATTGACTTTGAAGGGCGCATCCGGCAAAGAGAGTGAAGGTGAAATGAAATTGAAGACGTAGTCGGTACGATTATCTCGGCGATACTCTGAAACATTGTCGAATTCCAGCGGCAAGACCTCCGGATGCCGGCTGGCAAGATATGCTTCGACCAACTGACGAGCGCGGACTAGAGTCAGCCTCTCTCCAGGTTGAGCCTCTGATTCGCTCACCGAAAAATTCGTTTCTCGCCCCCTGCCGTCGAGTTCGACGGTATATTCGAGTTGGTGGTTGGCACGATAGAATCGCACTTTCCAAAAGTAAGTGAAACGCACGCGGTCAATTACGCGGATGGCGGATTCAAGCGGCATGTGTTCGAATACATACTGACTCTGGGGGCCGGTCCAGGTAGCAACGAATTTGACCGAAACATTGAGATCGCGATCCGAAATCTTGCGCTCAGCCAAGATTTGCCTGGCGATCTGAATTGCCTGATAGCGATCGATCCGCAATCTGGCCGGTTCACCTACCGCCGGATGGGCGCGCAACCACAAGGAAAACGCCAGGGCAAAAAAGATGACGACAACAGCGATGACTCGACAGCTGCCGCCGTGCCCAACGTAAACGAAGTTTGGGTCAGGCGAAATTTCGTCCTGGTTAGGATGTTGATGCGGCATGAACAAATTGGCATTACTGATGTCAGCATCGTCAGCGCTGTCATAGCTATCAGGGTGATTACTGCTGACAGAGTGGCCATGATCAGGAGTGTTATCGGTGCTTGGCTTTGCCAGGCGGCGAAAGATCGTGGCCGTCACATACAATGCTAGAAATGGCACGATTGCCAAAACCGCCGAGAGGCTCAAGCCAGGCTGCGCCGATGTAAGCAACGGTCTGGCTGTCAAAAAGGCATCGATCAAGTAATGGCCGACCAGGCAAGGCAGCAAGCCAAAAAGTTTAAATACCCAGCCGAAAAGCATACCGGCAATGGTCAACTCCAGACCTCTAGCAAAGGGCGGCTGCTGCGGATAAGTGCTGTGCATAAATCCCCAGGCGGCGGCCTGGAGAAAATTGGCCAGCCAAAAGACAAGAGTCGAGCGAGATGACAGCTTGGGAATCAATTCCAGCAGCCACGAAAATGCGACAAGTGCAAGCACTCGATAAACGACCTCTTCATGAGCTGCCGCCGACACTCCCAGATAAACCGCACTGAAAGCCGGAATCGTGCTGCTCAACACAGTCGGACTTTCAACTTGCAAGGGCGTCCAGAAGTCCAATTGTTTGCCGATTAAGTAATAGAGGATTACCCAGCCAAGATAGATGACGGCGAGAAAATGACCGACAAGCAACCCCCGGCCTACTTCTTCCGAGGCCAATCCGGGCAGCTTCAACCAGTTCTCGACAGCTACTCGACAGGGATACAGGCGACGATAAATATACTCGGCCCCACCACCTAGAACCAGAGCCGCAGCAAACAAGGCGCCGGCGCGGTTGAGGCAGGCGACCAGATACTGCGTCAAATAAGTATTGAACTCGATTTGAGTATTATATGCAGCAATGGCGGCCGGATAATTATTCAGGTCCTGGGCCAACAAAACCAGCGCAAAGATTACGGCAGCCCCGATTGCCACTTTCCAGCGAATTTGATGCCGGGCAGTGGCCCAGATAAAAATTGAAAGCCCAAAGAGCAACAAAGCAATCCAGGCAATCTGAGCTGTGTGATAGAGCAAAATATTATATGAGCGCGTCGCCGCATATTGCCCCTGCCACTCCTCCGGAATGTGCAAATATTTGGTCAACGAAGTGATCTGATTACCAGAAACTCTCATTTCCAGGCGCAAACGGGCGCCCGCATAGTCGCGTCCGTGATCCTCCCAGACAAAATCGTGATCGGTTCGTTTGATCAAAGAGCGCGACTCGTCACGAATCAGAGTGTATGATGCGAGCGACAAGCCCACCTTATCTGCGACGAAACTTTGAGCCATGCGCTTTGCCTCCTCGCGACTGAGAGTGGGCAAGGCCAGGTCATTGCGCAAATCGCGGGAGAGACGCACTAGTTGTTTGTTTGGTGTGAGCCAGATTCGACACTCATCACTGTCGTACTCCTGACAAAAGCGTGAGCACCACAGCCAGGTCGGAATCTCGTTACTCATGATCCGATTGGCTTCGTCCTGGCCTAATTGCTGCTCGAGAAAAGCTTTTTGCTCGGCGAGTTCAGTAAAAGTGGTCGAATTTATCGTCTTTGGCTTGCTAAAACCGATTTGCCGAGTCCAGGCTAATGCCGTCTGCTCGATTTCTTCGCGCGGCGTGTTGAGATTTAGTGCGGCTGCAGGAAAAGCTCTGGTATAGCCCCACTGGAAAATGATGGCGCCGACAATAGCCAAGAGAAACAACCACCAGATCTTCCGGTCTGTTGATTTCCTCTTGTCTTGGCTAAATTCTCGAGAATCGCTCAAATGCCACCCCAGGTAGATCAAGAGTCTCACCCACTGGCACTTCCGGCAACCCTTGAGATAACCTTTTTTCCTGAGCAAAGTGCTTTTCGAGCGGTTATTATGGTCCATTGTCCTCTTCCCCGCAGTGGTTTGTGGCTATCAAATCAGACATCTTCATCTGGAATGAGAAGCTCGAGTGCTTGCCGAGAGCCGACCTCGAAGCGTTGCAGTTGGAGCGATTAAAAAACGTTCTGACCAGGGTTTGCGAAAGCGTGCCGTTTTATCGCAAGCTTTTCCAGGATGGCGGGGTGACTGGGGGCGAGCTGAGAACGCTGGCAGATCTCAAGCACTTTCCCTTGACAAAAAAATCTGATCTGCGCGAGCACTATCCATTCGGTTTATTTGCAGTGCCGCAAAATCAGGTGGTGAGACTGCACGCCTCATCGGGAACCAAAGGCAAGCCGACAGTGGTTGGCTACACTGAAAACGACATCAAAATTTGGCAGGAAGTCGTAGCCCGGTCGTTAGCAGCGGCCGGAGCTCGCCCCGGAGATGTCATTCACAACAGTTATGGTTATGGCTTGTTCACCGGTGGTCTCGGCTTACATTATGGAGCGGAAAAGCTTGGTGCCACAGTCGTCCCGGCTTCTGGTGGACGCACTCAACAGCAGATTTTGCTACTCCAGGATTTCGCCGCCAAAATTCTCTGTTCAACACCTTCTTATGCTTTGAACATCGCTTACACGA
>CAJCHQ010000268.1 GCA_903970295.1 Bryobacterales bacterium | reverse complement strand
ATCAATTGGCAGCCTTGCAGCATATAGATGAAGCCAGTCAAGCAATTGTCTTTGTCGACTCGGATGTGATTGCGCGCGACGACTTTCTGCGTTATCTGGTCGCCCATCTCGCAGACCCTCTAGTTGGCTGCACAACCGGGTATCGTTTCTACATACCGTTTGGCAATGATTGGGCACCCTTGATTCGCTCGCTCTGGAATCGCATGACGGCCTGGGAAATGGCCGATCCAGGTTACGCGTTTGCCTGGGGCGGGGCCATGGCTATCACCCGCGAGAACTACGAGAAAGCCGGCATTGCGCGCTGTTGGGAGCGATCGGCCGATGACGATCTGGCGCTCACTACGGCAGTGAAAGATCTCGGACTGCAAGTGCGTTTCGTGCCCCAGTGCCTGGTCGCCAGCAACGGTGACGGCAGCTTCGCCGAGATAGTCGAATGGACCAATCGGCAACTAATCTTAACCAAGGTTTACTACCCGAAGCTCTGGCGCAAAGCAATATATCGCGCCAGTATATTGACGGCATGGCTGCTTGCTGTTCTCGCCAGCACCACAATCGGTTTCGTCACTCACAATCGCGAATATTTCGAGGCAGCAATCGTTGGCCTGATCTTATTGCCGGTCGAAATCCTGTTTTTGCTGAAAGCGCAAAAGTTATGGCACAAAGTTCTTCTCAGCAATTTCCGCTACGCAGACACCGCATCTGCCGTATCAGCGCAGATGATGGCCGCCAACGAGAACGAATATGCAACCATGAATAAGGCATACAGTGATTCTTTCTGGAAATTTACGCTGGCTTTACCATTGGCTCATCTCGTTTTGCCGTGGATGACGCTTTATTCGGTCATCACCAATCGCATAAAGTGGCGTGGTGTGCATTACGAGCTGCGCAGCCCGAGTGAAACCGTAACGATTTGACGACAAGCTTGCACGTACCTTTCAACGTGGCTCGAGCCTCTCCAGGGCAGCCTTTCAGCGCAAGTATATGCAAAGAAATACTGAAGCGCGGCATTAAGAGCCGGACGCAGAGATAGAACCCTGGTAAGCTTCGATAAACATCCCAAGTGTGAGCGAACGCATATATTTCGACGCCGCCATTACCCCGAAAATGTTCATGTTAAAACCTGTCCAATGGACCGAACACGCCCGCCCTTTATACTTCTTTGGTTTATTCTTGGCCTTCGCATAGTTGAAGATCCCAGCCAGTGTTTTTGAGGCCCCGAGAGGCACTGGCAAACGAGGCTAGTAGATGTCGAGCTTTGGAATCGTAGCGCTCACACCTCCATCATTCGAACAAAGAGACACCTTCGAGCAACGAGCCCAGGGGGGCACGTTTCAGGTCGGCGATGCAGCGATTGCCGTCGCTGCCAGCCTGGCTGGCGAAATCGGGGTAATCAATCTCGAGTTCAGCAATATCACGACATCTAGTTGCGTCGACGGAGTCGATGCGGCGATTCGTTCGATTCTCAAACATGGACGCACCACATGTGGTATCAAGTGCTGTGCCGACCAGGTCGAGCAACTGAAAACAGTGATCGATACACTGGCTCAGTCAATAATAGAAAACGGACCCGAGCGGGCCAAGCCGATTGTCATTCTGGCGCCGGCGACCGGCAAAACTTCCTGGAAAAAAGCGATTCAACAATTGCGAGCGGCAGGGGTTGTCATTCTCGCCGAGTGCATAAGCATAGAAGAAGCAGAAAATGCTGTATCGCTGGGTGTCGACGCAGTCATAGCCAAAGGCCACGAGGCGGCCGGGCGCACCGGTCAGCAGACCACGTTCGTCCTTTTGCAAGAATTGATTTCCCGATTGAAAGTGCCGGTCTGGGCAGAGGGTGGCATCGGCTTGCATACGGCAGCCGCTTGCTACGCAGCCGGAGCGGCAGGCGTGATTTTGGACTCACAACTCTTACTAGCCAAAGAATCGAGACTACCACTCACTATCAAACAGAAAATAGCCACATTAGATGGCACCGAAACGCATTGGCTGCCTCTGGGCAAAGATGACGGTGTCAGGGTGTTTGCCCGAACCGGACACAGTCTGCTCGAAGAAAAGAACTCGACCGACTCGGTGGCCGCCTCTGATAAGCGAGCGAAGGGCGAACGCTTGCCCGTGTTGCGCCAGCAGATTCTGCAGTTCGGCAGCCGTGATTTACCTCTCGAGCGCGTCTGGTTGTTCGGACAAGATATCTGCTTCGCCGAGCGACTGGCTCGCAAATATGCCACCGTTGCAGGCATAGTTCAGGCGATTCGCTTGAGCGTCGACGAGCATATTCAGCAAGCGATCCAGAGCAAGCCACTGGCGGAACAAGCACCACTAGCAGTATCACACGGCACACGCTTTCCGATCGTCCAGGGAGCGATGACCCGAGTCAGTGATACAGCCGAATTTGCCCTGGCTGTGGCTGAAGCTGGCGGTTTGCCATTTCTGGCTCTGGCTTTGATGCGCAAAAATGAAGTCGAATCTCTGGTCAAGAAGAGTTCTGAGCTTTTGCAGTCGCGCCCGTGGGGGGTCGGGGTTCTCGGATTCGTGCCGAACGAATTGAGACAAGAACAGTTGGAAGTGATCCGTCGCTACAAACCGCCCTTCGCCTTGATTGCCGGCGGTCGCCCTGATCAGGCAAAAGCGCTGGAAGAGATTGGTATCAAGACCTATTTGCACGTGCCGTCGCCACTATTGCTCGAGTCGTTTATCGAGATGGGTTCGCGCCGCTTTATTTTCGAAGGCAAAGAATGCGGTGGTCACGTTGGACCACGTTCGAGCTTCGTCTTGTGGGAAGGGATGATCGATTTGCTGTTACGAGCAGCCGGAGCTGACGCCAGCAAATATCATGTTTTGTTTGCCGGGGGCATTCATGACAGTCTCTCGGCGGCGATGGTGACGGCCATGGCTGCACCGCTCGCCGCTCGTGGTGTCAAGGTGGGAGCTTTGATGGGCACTGCTTATTTGTTCACGCAAGAAGCGGTGACATCCGGGGCGATCGTCAAAACTTTCCAGGATGCGGCCCTCGATTGCCGTCAAACAGTTCTACTGGAGACCGGTCCCGGGCATGCCATTCGCTGCATCGACTCGCCGTACAAGCGCATCTTCGACGACAAGCGTCAAGAGTTGACTTTGATCAATAAAACCAGAGACGAAATCCGCGAAGAACTGGAGCTGATGAATCTCGGTCGCTTGCGCATCGCCAGTAAAGGCGTGACGCGATCGACTGTGCAAAACAAAGACCAGATCATCGACGAATTGAAAAACGAAGGACAGAATGTCGCCGGCGAAAAATCGACCTTGATCAATGTCTCGGCAGAAAAACAATGGTCGGATGGCATGTACATGATCGGTCAGGTGGCATCGATGCATGACCGTGTGGTCTCGATCGAAGAACTGCACAAAAATGTCTCACTAGACGGCAGCGAACAGTTACAGCAATTCGCTGAAAGAACCGGACTGACTTCTCAGACACCGCACCTGACCGTATCTGATACCACACAGGCTGCCGCACAAACTGAAAAGCCCATCCCCTCGACACCAATAGCCATTGTCGGAATGTCATGCCTGTTTCCTCAGGCTAATGACCTCGACACTTACTGGCACAATATTCTCGAGAAAGTCGACGCGATCACCGAAGTGCCGCCGGAGCAGTGGGATTGGACCAAATACTACGACGAGAATCCGCTCGCTCCGGACAAAATTTATTCCAAGTGGGGCGGTTTCCTCGGTGACATCAAATTCGATCCAACTACCTATGGTATTCCTCCGAGCAGTTTGGCATCGATAGACCCGATGCAGGTTCTTTTGCTGGAAATCACCCGGGCAGCCCTCGCCGATGCCGGTTACACCGAACGCAGTTTCCCTAAACAACGCACTTCGGTCGTTCTCGCCAATGCCGGGCACGGACCGATCACAGCTCTATATTCGCTGCGTTCAATGCTTGATTGGAAACTTTCCGATCTGGAGCCTGAAGTCAAAGAACAAATCAAAAAGAAATTGCCGGATTGGACAGAAGATTCATTCCCGGGATATCTAGGCAATGTCACAGCCGGTCGCGTCGCCAACCGCTTCGATCTCGGCGGCATCAACTTCTCGGTCGACGCCGCCTGCGCTTCGTCACTGGCTGCGCTCTATATATCAGTGGGCGATCTGCGCAATCACAACAGCGATGTTGTTTTCCTGTGCGCCAGTGACACTCACAATCAACCAGGCGATTACCTGAGCTTCAGCAAGACACATGCGTTCTCTCCCAGCGGCCGTTGCCGTACTTTCGATGCCACCGCTGATGGTATTGTGATCAGCGAAGGCATGGCCATGCTCGTGCTTAAACGGTTGACTGATGCCGAGCGTGACGGTGACCGAATATATGCAGTCATTCGCGGGGTCGGCGGCTCGAGTGACGGACGTGACTTGAGCTTGACTGCTCCTCGCCCAGCCGGACAGATGTCTGCTCTGCGCAGGGCCTACGCAGATGCGGGAGTATCTCCAGCTTCTGTCAGTTTGGTCGAAGCGCATGGCACTGGCACCGTGGCTGGTGACAGAGCGGAGATTGAAGCGCTCAAACAAGTTTTTGATGCCGCCGGGGCGAAAACCCAGGCTTGCGCAGTCGGCTCGGTGAAAACGATGATCGGGCATACCAAAGCAGCAGCGGGCTTAGCCTCGATCATCAAAGTGGCCAAAGCTTTGCATCATAAAGTATTGCCACCAACGATCGGTGTGCAAGTGCCCAACCCATCTTGCGACTTCGAACATAGTCCTTTCTACATCAATTCAGAAGCTCGCCCCTGGCTCAATCCACAAGTCGTGAGCGGTTTAGAGTCACAGCCTCTGCGCGCCGGGGTCAGTGCCTTCGGCTTTGGCGGCACCAATTTTCACGTTGTCGTCGAAGAGTATCTGCCGACAGTAGCGCAGGTATCGGAGCCGTCTTACAAAGAGTGGCCGGCTGAACTCTTCTTGTTGAAAGGCAAATCAAGGGCTGAGATCTTCAAATCATTGACCTGGCTCGGCGAGCAGGTGAAAAAATCGACCGAAGTGGCGGTCTCTGGTAGTTTGAAAACGCTGGCCTACCAATTG
>CAJCHQ010000267.1 GCA_903970295.1 Bryobacterales bacterium | reverse complement strand
CATACCAATCAACGGGATTGATGCCGTTGCGTTTGCAAGTGGCGATGAAGGAGAGATGGACGGCGATAGCTTGGGCGCCCTCATCGGAGCCTGCGAACAAAGCATTTTTCCTTACCAATACCCAGCTCTTGATGGCTCTCTCGGACTCGTTGTTGTCGATGGCGATGGCCGGATTCTTGAGAAAGCGGGTGAGGGCGAGCCAGTGATTAGTCGTGTAGTTAATAGCTTTCCTCAGTTCATGACGAGGACTGAGCGTGGATTTTGCAGCAGTAATTATTTGCCAGAGTCGTTTGATCAATGGTTTGGATTTTCGACGCCTCATCGCCAGTCTGTAGAACGGTGGTTTGTCTTTGATCAGTCGTTCTATTTCATACAGTTCGTGGTAGATGTCGAGCACTTTGCGGGCCAGGTCGAGGTCGGTAAACTCGGCCTCAAAATATTTGCGTCGGGAATGAGCACTGCAACCGGCTTCAGTTCTTTTTCCGTCGGCGAAGAGAGCATCGAAGCCACCGGCGGCATCCGCTTGAACAATGCCGTGAAAGTCAGCGAGAAACTCACAATTTCTATCAAACGTTTGATTGTTCGAATAATCGAACATGGTGATTTTGTGCTCGGAGTCGCCAACGTACGTGGTAATTTTCCCCTTGCGGATGTTGTTTTTGTGCTTACGGTCCTGGACCTTTATCCAGGAATCATCGGTTTTAACGATGTCGGATTTGAGAAGTTCAATTCTCAGTCCGGTGTAGAGCAACGAGAGAGAGTTAGCAGTGTATTGCATCCAGTCGCATTGAGTGGAGCGGGGGATGGTGACACTGTGTCGAGCGAATATTTTTTGCTGGCGGTTGTTGGGCAGACCATCATCGAGCTTGCCAACGATGATCTCCGCGAGCAATCGAGGGCCGGCGTAACTGCCGGGAATGGGCGAGCATGGTTTTTCTGCAGTAACAATGTACTGTTTGCACTTCGGGCAAGCGCGAGTTTCTTGGCTGTGATCGAGAACCTTCAAAGAAGCGCTGACCATCTCGAGTTGCTGCGTGAGCAAGTTGCCGACGAATTCAGTTTCGATATTGCAGGTAGGACAAATACAGTCTTGCGGCGCGACCTTATGTGGACGCGGTTCATGCGGCAAGTTTTTAGCATTTTCGAAAATGTGCTTATGCGATTTGCGCCCTGGTCTGGAACCGCGAAGTCGAGCCGAGTTCAGATTGACAGGTGGTTTTCCGGTTGCCGGGCGCGGGTTATGTTTTTCGGTCTTATTGCCGTGATCACGTTTATTCCTTTTTTTCGTCTGGGCTATCAGTTCGTCGAGCTTTGCTTGCAGGTCGCGCAGCAATTGGCGAAGCTCTTCATTCGCCTGGCTAGTCTGCATGAGTTGCTGCCGCAATTCATCGACAACGGAAGCAAGGCGCTGATTTTCCGATTGAGATTCGGAATATTTGCGCTCTAAATCTTCTTGCATGGGTGCACCGCTGGTAGTGGCAACAAGAATATGATACCACTCTCGACGTGCATATGAACCGAGATCAGAAGCAACTAATTTTCCGCGATGCGCGGTTTTCAATCCTAGCGTTTCTGCGTGTTCCCCTCCCGTTGGGTAGCTCTCTGGTATCGCTTAAATCTTTTGACAGAGCTGGTATCGATACCTTCGAGAAGAAGAAGCAAATCGGCGCGGTTGATTTCGACAGGCTCGTATTCTCCATTGACGAAGCGCACGTCTGGAAATCGAAAGGTTCCAGACTCCAGGCGTTTGGCGAAGATCGCCCAACCGTCCCCATCCCACCAAAGTGTTTTAATGACGTTCCCCCGTCGACTGCGAAAGAGAAACAAATGTCCGGAATATGCATCCTGCCTAATGGTGCTTTGCACGAGCTCGAATAGTCCATCGAAACTTCGTCGCATATCGACAGGCTTGGTCGACACGAAAACCCGAATTGAGGGTGAAAGATTCAACACGACAGTTTCTCCAGCGCTTTCACGAGAGTTGTTAGGAATTCTACTGAGCACTCCGGGGTGACTCGAAGTACCGTGCCACACGACAGCACGACTTCGACTTTTGATTCAATTTCGTGCGCAGATTTCCCACGTTTGGAGTCCGTGATTCTTGCCGGCACAAAGTGAGTGGTGGACTGCATGCTCTTGCGTACTTTTCGGCTAATTGCTGCTCGACGAGAATTCGCAATTCCTACTTTTCGTGCGACAGTTGCTTCATCATCTCGATCTCGGATGATTCTTCGCCACTCTTGCAATTGATGATATTTGAGTCCCTTGATTCGGCAAAAGTCAGCACCACTGTGTTCGCTTGAACGCCATTCTTGAATGACGCCGCGCCAATACTGCTCCTTTGCCATATCGCGCGCTCCTGCACGTGGCATGAGGAAACCTCTATTTAGAATGTACGCTGTAGCAGGCGTTCGCTTTTGGGTTTTGAACCGCTCGTTCGCCGTGCTTCAATTAGCAAACCATGTCGGCGAATTTAGCGAAACCACGTGTTTAAACGGACGGACACCTTCAAAATGACCAAGCCCTGGTCCTCTCACCAGCCGACAATATTGTGACAGGAAGCCAGTTTTAGCGAAAGGACATCTGAGGAAATATAAGAGGAGAAAAGAGGTGCCACAGTTAATGGCACAAAATGAATGGGCGCCAGCTCCAGCCATTTCCTCATTGCTCAAGGCAGACAGAAAGTACAGAGCTGGCAGGGTCTAGGCAAGCTTCTGTCCGTCTGAAGCTTGTATGCACCAGTCACTGCCGGACATACCGTCAGCAATTTGTCACGTGCTTCTTTCCAGCTCCTGGACGTTTGCCTTTAGCTCATCGATCAGCGCGAGCTGGCAAGTTTTAAGGATCGGCAGTCAATGCCCAGCCGTGAAGCCTTCGCCAAGGATCTCGCCGATCGCGTGATGAAATTGATCGATTCTCCAGTTTCTGCTGCCGGCACATTGCAAGCGTACATGGGCATGCGCTCGGCGATGGAGACTCCACTGGAAAAAGAGGTGACCTGGAGCGCCGTTTTGAAGGATCTCGAAAAGCGTGATCGAAACATAATTGGCAAGCTATCCATTGGTTGGATGAAAAACAATATCGACTACATCGATAAGCATCAAGTGCATGATCGAACTGTCGAAGTTGCCAAAGCCGACCTGGAAAGGTTTGCTCGAAGCCCTTTTCCGATGACGCAAACTTTTGGCCAGTATTTGCAGAAAGAATTCGTGAACATCGCGTCACTCGACGGCTATACCGACCTCGATCGCATCTCTACACGTGAAATGCAAATCTACGAAGGCAAAATGTTGGCGAGTCATTAGCTCACTCGTCTCCAGGTTCAGGTTTGAATTGTTGCAGCTTCACTTGTGCGCGATCACTTTCGGCCAGTTCTTTTTTGCCGAGCCGATCGTAAACTTTGGCGCGAAAGTAAAAAGCCTCTCCCTTGCAGCCCTTTGGGTCGAGTTCGATGGCATTGTTCAAATCAGTCAAGGCTTGATTGTATTTGGCTGATTTGAACTCTGACTCGGCGCGATTGCATTCAGTGTCCGCCCACTTAGGATGCAAGGTTAGTGCCTGGTTATAATCGGCGATCGCCTCTGCATAATTTTTCGATTTTGCTCTGGCATTGCCTCTATTGTTGTAGGCATTGGCATCTTTCGGATTGAGCCGAATCACTTCACCATAATCTGCAATTGCTCCGGCACAGTCGCCCAAATAGAATTTGGCACCACCGCGATTGGTGTAGGCCGCTTCGTAATTGGGGTCTAGACGCAGAGCCTCGTTGTAATCAGCGATTGCACCGGAATAATCGCTCAATGCGAGCTTTGCATTGCCGCGGCTGAAATAAGATTTTTCGTCGTTGGCATCTAATTTCAAACATCGATCGAAGTCTCGAATTGCCCCTTTGCTGTCACCGTGCAAAGCTTGCTCGACCCCGTGCTTGTATAAGGTTTGGCTGTCGTCCTGGCTTTTTGGCGTCGACGTGGTGCAGGCTGCCAGTCCAAGCGTAATTCCAAGCGCAATTGCAAACATCGAAAGCAAGTATGCAACACACAGAGAATTTTTGTCGTTGCGCAGTATCACCTTCCCACCTTTTCGATCAGCGTATTTCAAATTCGCCTTGCCTATTTCAATTCGCGTGTCCCAAGTTGTCTATTTTAAGTTAGTGCTTGAGTTGATTCTCGGCATGTTTGTTATGCCCACGGGCGTTAATCCTACGACGCCTTTAGTAGAACCCCCATTTACACCGTCGGAGCATTGATTAAGGTATTGATGCGGGCAAGGAGGCCTAATGTACCGTGGCAAATACGAGTGAATTTGAAAAATCAGATTCGTTCACGACGCGTATGGAAAGCTTCGCTCACATACCGGATATCTCTTTCACAGACATTTTCAAGCACCACGATCGCAAGCACGTTATATCATACGGTCTTTTCTTAGGCGGTGCGGCAGCAGTTTTCGCTACGCGCAATAAGTTGCCTGAGCTGATCAAGGTCGTCAAAGGTTCTGTAGCGGTTGCCGAAGAGGTCGGAGCAGAAGCCAAAAATGGCGATCTGATCGAGCGTTTGCGAGCGGTAAAGCATTTTATTTTCGATCTCGACCGCACTTTAGTGGATACAAGTAAAGCCGTACCAGCATTGCGTGAAGCGATGCACAATCAGTTAGTGCAGGAGACCGGCTTGTCACATGAATTTATCGCCGGCGCAATGGATCACACTGAAGAGCGGTTGGCCAGTCCTTATTATTGGAATCGTTTGGATCTGATTGAACCATTGCAGGAAGTTTTTCCCGGAGTCGATCTGAATAAACGCTTCCCCTCTGTGGCCAAAGTCTCTCAAGCGGCTTTTTATGAGGCGCTCAAACCGAGTCCTGAGACAATCGAGTTGCTCGATACATTACGCAGTCAGGGTAAGCCAATCCACGTCTTTACGGCCGGCTCTCCAGCCAGAACCCTTGAGAAGCTTCATGGTGCCGGTTTGACTCAATACTTCGACCAGATTTTCACAGTCGGACAGAATGCATTCGAAGATTCTTCTGGTAGCGGTTTGCTTCGACCCGGCAAATCTGGTGTGGCAGTGGTCGAATTGCCCGAGAATCGAAAAACAAATGGCAAAGGCTATGATTTGCTCATCAGGGCCCTGGACGAAGCACCGCACAAGCTGCTGATGACTGGCGATCATCCGATCGAAGACGTGGCGCATGCTAAACGTCGAGGAATGTTAACCGCTCAGGCTAAATGGTACAGAGCAGTGCCGCCCCAGAAAATATTGCCTGACCTCGAGTTGGTATCGCCGATCAACCTGACAACTTTGCTGCAAAAAGTGACCTGGCACTAGAGTGAAATCTGGGGGCTTGCATTCGGTTCTTGTAACAAATGAAACTCGAGCCCGGGTGTTTTTTGCAACCAGGCTGATAAACCTGCGTCCATGCAATCTGTGTTAGGAGAGAAGAAATGAAACCACTACTTATAAAACCTATCCTCGCGGCCGTCGTCACCGTTGCAGCATGCTCACACGTTGTACCTGCCCAAGCCGCAGACTACACAGTTCGCCAGTACACTGACTATCAATCAGGCAACTACGGTAATCCTTACAATCAAGGCTATGCACCAGCCTACGCCGGTCCGTCGCCAGCGTATTCGACCCCTGCAGCGATATATTCCGGAGCACCGAGACGGTATTATCGAGATCAATCTGGCACCGAACAAGTCGGCAAAGGCGCAGTCGGTCTCGGCGATCGCAGCGCAAAAGTCGGTGTCGGAGTAGGTGCTAAAGCGGCAAAAGAAGCATTCAAGGCTGTGTTCTAATCGAACCACAGAAAAAATAAGTATCCCTGCAGAGGCCGGCGCTCAGCTCTATAAGCGCCGGTCTCTCGCTATGCCATTAAGCCTCCCATCAAGCCGCTTACTAACTGTGGTTCGCGTACTTTCACCATTGCTGAGGCACGCCAACAATATTAAATTGGAGATCCACAACCCAGTGCAGAGTGGATTTCCGAGAATGATTCGAGTATGACTGTCTTCGATATCTTTGCTCAGTACGGCGAGGCGCTGATTAGTGGACTGGCTGAGACACTGAAATTGGCCTCGATTGTCTGGCTCACTGGCATTATTCTCGGCATAATTTTTGGCACACTCGGCGCGAAATTTCCGAAGTTGTTCGGGTGGGCGCTGGCAACGATTGCCTTTGCACTCTCAGGAGTGCCTATGCTCGTCTTTTTATTTTGGCTGCATTACCCCTTGCAAGCTTTGCTGAATATCGTAATCGACCCGTTCATAACGGCGGCAGTGACACTCTCGATCGTCAATATTTTTACAGTTTCGGAAATCGTCAGACGCGTGTTACGTGATTTTCCAAATGAATATTTAGTCGCTGCACAAGTTTGCGGAATCGCGAAAATGCAGATACTGACACGGATTCAGTTCCCGCTAATTCTTAGACAGATCTTGCCCGGCTTGTTGATGGCCCAGGTTGCTATCTTGCAAGCGACTTTATTCGCCAGCTTGATTTCGGTCGACGAAGTCTTTCACACCGCTCAAAGAATCAACGCCACCATTTATCGTCCTGTCGAAATTTATACATCGCTCGGGGTGCTCTTTCTTTTCGTTTGTTTACCGCTCAACGGAGCTGCTTTATGGCTGCGCAACAAATACACTCGCGATCTGTCGGAGAGATAGATTGTCAATCAACAGTCTTCTTGCCTGAAGAACTTGCTGCTGTCGGCATTACCAAAAGCAGAAATAAGCAATTGGTTCTGTCTGGAGTTGACATCGTCGTTCGACCTGGAGAGATCACAGCGCTGATCGGACCAAGTGGTGCTGGCAAGACTACTCTATTGAAGGCGCTATCCCTGGTGGAGCTTCCAGACTCAGGCCGATTGTCGATTGATGGAGTGAATTTCGATTTTCCCTCTGGGCGAAAACAACAATTAATTGCTCCCTGGCCGAAGGTCACGGTTGTATTTCAACAGTTGTTTCTGTGGCCGCATCTGACCTTGAGAGAGAACATCATGCTCCCATTAGGCAAGTGCATCGATCAAACAAAGAGATCATATCTTGGTCATTTGCTCGACCGTTTTCAGATGGCTACCTTCATCGATAAATATCCTAATCAGGCGTCGCTGGGACAGCGTCAGCGGGCGGCTCTCGTCAGGGCGATGGTGCTCAATCCGAAATATATTTTGCTGGACGAAATTACTTCATCGCTTGATGTGGAGCAAATCGCTCTTATTCTTTCGGAGTTGAAAAAGATGCGCGATCACGGCATGGGCATTTTGCTGATTACGCATCTATTGCATTTCGCCCGCGATGCAGCTGACACGGTAGTCTTCATGGATAAGGGTCAGGTCCTGGAAAGTGGCGGCAAAGAGTTGCTCACGCAGCCTCGACATGAACGAGTCAAGAATTTTCTGGCTCTGGCAGAACTAGCATCCTGACGGAGCTTTATGCGCGTAACCACTAAGGCGTTTCTAAATAAGATCGTGTCCTCGCTCTTGCTGCTTTTGCTGGCTGCAAGCCAGTCTTCAGCTGCGCTTGCTGACGGACTTTACGATCGAGTGCTTAAAAGCGGCAAGCTGCGCGCGGGATACCTCATTTATTTTCCGCTCCTCATGAGAGATCCCAACACCAAGAAATTTTCCGGTATCGGATACGACGCCCTCTTATTGGCTGCAACAAAATTGGGATTGCAGCTCGAAATGAAAGAAGAAGTGTCTTGGGGAACGATGATCGAGGGCCTTAAAACAAATCGCTATGACATTATCGCTTGCCCGGTTTGGGCTAATGCTAGCCGCGCTCGCGTGGGTGATTTCAGTCGCCCACTTTGCTACAGTGTTGTCAATGCGTATGTGAAAACCGGAGACAAGCGACTCGATTCTTCGCTCAAAGATCTAAATAATCCGAAGTTCAAAATCGCCACGCTGGATGGTGAGATGGCGGTGATGATCGCCAATGCGGATTACCCGCTGGCAAAGAAATTTTCTCTGCCGCAAATGTCGTCGCCATCCGATCTTCTGCTCAGCGTGTCTTCCGGAAAAGCCGACATCACTTTTGCTGAACCATCTATGGTTTGGTCGTTTGCTAAACATAACAAAAATGCCGTTCAAAATATTACTCCGAGCAAACCATTGAGAATTTTCCCCAACGTTTTTATGTTCAACTCCGGCGAGGAGAAATTTAAGGCGATGTTTAATGCCACGCTCGATGAGGTCGATAGCGGCGGCGACCTGGACAAAATCATAGATAAGTACGAACCCTTTGC
The DNA here is from genome assembly GCA_903970295.1 of Bryobacterales bacterium. The sequence continues at coordinate 1,189 of CAJCHQ010000267.1, read as the reverse complement.
CGGATGCTATTTGCGCGTCGCCAAGCCGTATCGCAAGTAAGTCACTGATAAGCGTGATTTCACCATGGAGCGATTCGGCTCGTTGTCTTAATATGGACTCATGTTTGAATCACTTAAAACCATAATTGGCGAGACGGGGACAGAAGTTTCAACTTTGTCCTTGGGCAAAATGCAGGACGAAGTATCTAGCCTTGCCGGCTGGGCCAAGAAAGAAAGTTCGGAATTGCCCGATCAAATTGTCGACCAAGTGCGCCATCACTGGAAAGAAGATGGGCTGATCGTCCTTGGTGCCGCAGCCACTTATGGCGGAGTGCGCTTCGCTTTTTTGAAAAAAGGCATTCCCTGGTTGGGTGTGGGCACAGAATTGCCAGGACTGCTTAGCGGTGGGTTGGGCGACTATCGACGCCTCGGTACTGCCCTGGAGCGCGACATGGAAATCAATCCAGCCTGGCGGCGGGCCGCGTTAGATCGGCTGAGTGAGAAAGGAATTGCCGCGCCGACATTCAAATTGCGCTGGCCGACAATTCCGCAAGATAAATAGACAAAAAAAAGCCGCAAGCTATTCACTTGCGGCTTTTATAACTCCTGGCACCGGGCTATCTTTCCGGGAAGTCTCCCTCCAAGTATTGTCGCTGCTGACCGTCTTTACCGTCGTGTTCGGGATGGGAACGGGTGTGTTCCGGTCGCGGTGGCACCAAGAACCTTTAGGGTATACGGTCACCATATGTGGTGTCAATACCGTATTTGGTTCTGATGATTGCGGGCAAACGAGCTATTCGTCTTGCACCGCGGGTCAAGCTTTCTTGACCTCACCAGTACCCTGAAAACTGCACATTGAGGTTGGATGCTTAGCATCCGATTAGCGTATTCGTTTTAGAGTTCGTCACTTCTTTCGTTATGACGGGCTCACCAACAATATTGGATAAGCCCTCGGACAATTAGTAACGCTCAGCTGCATGCTTACCTTGCGGGGCACTTCCACCTGCGTCCTATCAACCCGGTGGTCTTCCGGGGTCCTTACTAGATTAACTCTATGGGATTTCTCATCTTGAGGTGGGCTTCGTACTTATATGCTTTCAGCACTTATCCGCTCCAGACACAGCTACCGAGCGTCTACCACTGGCGTGATAACTCGTATACTGGCGGTCTGTCCGTCCTGGTCCTCTCGTACTAGGGACGGCTCCTCTCA
>CAJCHQ010000266.1 GCA_903970295.1 Bryobacterales bacterium | reverse complement strand
AATTACAATTGCCCGAGGAGAAATGCTGGCGATCGAAAACAAGGGTGATGTCGCCCTCGAATTTGAAGGAACTGGTTTGTTCGCCGGTGAGGCGATGGTCCCGGCAAAGCAAACGTCTTCCGTGCAAATCATTGGGCAGGAAGGGCGATATAGTCTCTCTGATGAATTCGGCAAAACCGGCAACGCAGTTGTCGAAGTCAGTGCTGCACAATCGGGTGAAGCTCTTTCGATACCTTCCGATGCAATCCAAATTGTCGCTGCTTTGACGACGCTAGAAGGGCATGCGCGGGCCGCTCGCGATCTGCATGAGCGATTCTTGAGCGGACATTCTCCCAATTTTGCCGCCGATATTAAAAGAGCGGGCAAACACGCTGGGCATCCATTGCATGAATTGTTCGAAGCTAAAGATCCAAACGCATTGATGATTCAAAAGCAATTGACTGATGCGCAGCTGCTTGTGCCCCTGAAAGACGAACTGGGAAAATACATCAAGTTGGCTGGTGACAAATCGGTTTCTGTGCAAGATTTGGACAGCGAATTCGCCAATGTTCTCAGTTTGACCGAACGTGCTCGCCGCGCCGTTGGCGGCCAGGCATACGACACGGCAAAGTTTAGAGACCAGGCAGCCTGGCTTGTGTTGAAGATTGCCCTGGGCGAGTATTCTGGAGCTGTGCACACCGGCAAGATAGTTGTGGAAGAACTTGGGAAACCAGGCAAAGACGGCGTGCTCGAATATCAGGACGCGCGGGGCTTTTTCAATGCGACCAAAAATATGTTGGGACCTTATTATGAAAGTAGCTGGAGCGCTGACCAGAAGCAAAATTTCAGCCAACTGTTGACCGATTTTCAGCCGCTGGATCCGCCTATGGATAGCCCGATACCTGCAGATCGCGTGCGTGATGTGGTTGATAAAGTGATTACCGGGCGTTGATTTGGCGCAGGGAGCCAGTTACTATCGAGGGAGTGCGGAAAAGATGCCAACCGATATTGCGATTAAAGGAAAAATCCTGACAGTCTGTGTCAGTCTGCCAAAGATTGTCGACTTCAATGGAAGACAAGTTGCGACTGGAATTTTCAAAACTCCAGTGCAGGGTAAGCTCCAGCTGAGTAAATTGAACCTGGATGGCGACGAGCAGGCAGATTTGACTGTTCATGGCGGCCCTGACAAGGCTTTGTATGCCTATGCTTCTGAGCACTACCCCTGGTGGCGTCAGGAGATGCCTGATGTAGAATTTCCCAACGGTAAATTCGGTGAGAACTTGACCACTGAGGGGCTTCTCGAGAATGAAGTCTGTATTGGCGATGAATTTAGAGCTGGCACAGCAGTCATCCGCGTTAGTCAACCGCGATTGCCCTGTTATAAGTTGGGCATCAGATTCGGGCGCGTAGATGTGATCAAGAAGTTCACGAAGAGCGCCCGCAGCGGCATCTACTTTGCAGTCGTGCAGGAGGGCATGCTCGGTGCCGGCGACGAGATCACTCACTTGCGGAGCGACGAGCATGGAATCAAGGTCGAGGCTGTGGCCAGATTATTCGCGGACCGACAAAAAATCGACCGCGATTTCATTCAACGTGCGTTGAACTCGCAGCTCGCCGATCAGATGAAGATGTTCATCGCGTCACTGTTATAAACCGGCGATCCAATTTTGTCGTGTTCAGCTGTTCGGACCCGGTCAGAAGCATCAGAGGCGGAAGTGACTCAACCGATAACGGTTGAGAGAAACGGCCGCTGATTCTTCACAAACCGATCCCAGCATTCGTTTAGCTCCTGAGCGCAAGCTTCCGTTTCTTGCAATTCCATGCGCTTCTTCTCGTAGCCGAATGTCTCTTTCATCAGAGCTACTTCAGCATCCGTAAAGTGCACGCACCCTCGTTCGTCGATCGATTCTATGCCGTCGAAGCGCAAGCATTCTTCGTTTATGCGCATAGCCTCGGCCAGGCTGATCGACGGTGGCAGCTCGACTGCGATTGTGCCGTTCTTCAAACGCACCGGATAACCACCAGGTAAACCATTTGGTCCCGGAGCGTGCACAATTGCATCGCGGTCGTTAGCAATTGCCTCCAGGACGGTGATGGAAGATGCGGCGGTCATCAGAGTTCTCTCCATGCCGCCTGGTCTTCTGAATTTAGTTGTGAGCAACGGGAATACCTGCTCGAGATCGACGCGGTTGCTCCAATCATCGCCGTTTACCAGGACTGACAGATGATATGGCGCGCCTTGTGTGTTTCCAGAATTATCGACTTTGG
>CAJCHQ010000265.1 GCA_903970295.1 Bryobacterales bacterium | reverse complement strand
TCTGTTCCAATAACGATCGTGGTTTATGTCATACCTGTTCCAGGCCGGGCCCCACCCTGTGACCGGATAGCCGGCGTGGTGGCGAGCCCAGTAGGTCTGGGCGGCCCAGTATTCATGCCGATCCCAGCGTCCATCATGATTATGGTCCCAGCGACCGAACCAATCAGCAGCATTTGCCGCATTTGCGCTTAATAGCGCCACGCCGAGGATCAAGACTGCGAAAATCTTCTTCATCCCTCTCTCCTTTACCAAAATACGTTATCTACTCAAGCCAAAATAGCTGGCCATTCAGTTCAGTTGTAAGACGGGCTACCTCAACCGTGGTTCCTAAAACCGATTCATTGTTATGGTTTAGTTTCGCTAATTTCTAGCCCATGCATTGCCCGATTTTCCTGGAGCAAACGCCCGGCATTGCTATACTGGGCAGCGATACAGACAAAATCTCGAGCCTCCCCCGTGAAAGCTTCAATTAAAACTGCCGAGACGACAAGCAATGGCTTCGTACAGGTCAGAGGTGCCCGTCAAAATAATTTACGCACCGTAGACGTCGATATACCACGCAATGCCTTCGTCGTTTTCACCGGCGTTTCGGGCTCAGGCAAATCATCTTTGGCTTTCGGCACCATTTATGCGGAGGCTCAGCGCCGATATTTCGAATCGATCGCGCCCTATGCCAGACGCTTACTAGCCCAATTGCCGGCACCGCATGTGGCCGAGCTTTTGGGTTTGCCACCGGCAGTGGCCTTACAGCAAAGGCGCGCCGAAACCAATACACGCTCTTCAGTGGGCACGATCACGACCTTGTCCAACTCCTTACGCATGCTTTTCTCGCGCGCTGGTACGTATCCGCCGGGGGCGACCGAGCGCCTCGACTCGGATTCATTCTCGGCCAACACATTGATTGGCGCTTGTCCTGCTTGCCACGGCATGGGGGTAACTCATTCGGTCAGTGAGGAATCATTGGTGCCCGACCCATCGCTCAGCATTCGCAACCACGCGATAGCGGCCTGGCCGGGTGCCTGGCAAGGCAAGAATCTGCGCGACATCCTGGCCGTACTCGGCTATGACATCGACAAGCCATGGCAGGATCTGCCCAGGAAAGACCGGGACTGGATTCTCTTCACCGAAGAAAAGCCGGTCGTAACAGTGCACGCCGAGCGCGAAGCTCACAGAATTCAACGGCCGTATCAAGGAACATATATGAGCGCCGCCAGTTACGTCAAACATACCTTTGCCACCACCAATAGTGCCACACTGAGAAAGCGTGCGATCAGTTTTATGGACACAGTCAGATGCCCGAAATGCCATGGCAAAAGATTGAAATCGGAGGCACTGGCCGTGCACTTCGCTGGTTACGACATTGCTCGGTTGGGTGAAATGCCATTGGCTGATCTTGCTCGCGCCTTGAAAAACGCGCCCGAACTGGCGAATGATTCAAATTCGAAGAAAGCGCCAAACAGATCGCCTTCACCAAACCCCGGCGATACTAAAGCGGTAGCAGAAGTGATCGTCAATGATTTGCTCGACCGCATCGAACTATTGTCAGACATGGGGCTCGATTATCTCAGCTTGGATCGCTCTACACCAACTCTTTCGGCTGGTGAATTGCAACGCTTGCGCCTGACTACGCAATTGCGTTCTGGCCTATTCGGAGTCGTCTATGTGCTCGACGAACCATCAGCTGGGCTGCATCCGGCAGACGCGGAAGCATTATTGAAAATGCTTGAACGATTGAAAGCGGCAGGCAATTCGCTTTTCGTTGTCGAACACGAAATGCACATCGTGCGCCAGGCTGATTGGGTAATCGACATGGGACCGGGAGCCGGCGATGACGGCGGCTCACTTCTGTACAGCGGACCGATTGCCGGTCTCGCCGATGTGAAGGGTTCGGAGACGCGGCGATTTTTATTCACCACCAACAAACAAAAGCTACGCGAGCCACGTTCCATTACTAACTGGTTTGAATTGCGCGGCGCCAGTCGGCACAATCTAAAGGATGTCGACGTTGATTTTCCTCTAGCGGCTTTGACAGCGGTAACCGGAGTATCAGGGTCGGGCAAATCAACATTGATCAGCCAAATTCTGGCTGACACGATCGATCAGAATCTGGGCACCAAATTCGACGATAAAGAAATTGATGACGAAGACGAAAGCGAAGGCGAAGATCTCGATCCCGGCAGAGAGAGCACGGCGAAATCGATCACTAACGCCGAAAGTATCAAGCGCCTCGTCTGTGTCGACCAGAAACCAATCGGTCGTACACCGCGTTCTAACCTGGCGACTTACACAGGACTTTTCGATGCTATTCGCAAACGATTCGCTGAAACCGAAGAGGCTAAAGCTCGCGGTTATAACGCCGGGCGTTTTTCTTTCAATGTCAATGGCGGGCGCTGCCCGAGCTGCGAAGGCGAAGGCTTTGTCTCAGTCGAATTGCTTTTTCTGCCAAGCGTCTATTCGCCTTGCTCGAGTTGCGGAGGCACTCGCTATAACGCAGAAACACTGGCAGTTAATTACCGCGGATTGAATATCGCCCAGGTGTTGGATATGACCGTCGATGCCGCCAGCGAATTTTTTCTCGAACTGCCGGCCGTGAAAAGGGCATTAGAGACTTTGCGCGAAGTCGGTCTCGGCTATCTTCGATTGGGTCAGCCGGCAACCGAACTCTCCGGAGGTGA
>CAJCHQ010000264.1 GCA_903970295.1 Bryobacterales bacterium | reverse complement strand
GATCGATGCCTTGAATGAATTGCTAGTTTCAGGCCGCTCGCTGGTCATCTTCCCGGAAGGCGGGCGCGCTGAAGAGGGCGAACTCAAACCTTTTAAAAGCGGACTCTATCATTTGAGCAAAGCTAATCCCCAGATCGAGTTGGTACCAGTGCACTTGAGTAACATGCACAAAATTCTGCCGAAAGGCGAATTGATGCCGGTGCCACTACCGTGCACCGTTACTTTTGGCCAACCCATAAAAGTACAAGCCGATGAGAATCGCCGTGAGTTTCTCATTCGTGCCCAAGAGGCGGTATTAAAATGTGCCAGCTAGCGCTGAATTTTGACTCTAGTTTCATCACTTTATTCGGCGCAGTGGCGGCTATCCTGGCAGCCGCATCAGGTGTCGCGGCTAAGATTCAGACCAGAGCCCAGGCGCCTTTGACCAAAGAATCGGCCGACAATCTGGTGGCGAGAATACAGTCGTGGTGGATCTTAGCCGGTACCTTTGCCGCTTCAATATGCCTGGGGAAAATCGCGGTTATTTTTCTCTTTCTGCTCATTTCATTTCTGGCCTTGCGCGAGATGCTGGTTTTGACGCCGGTGCGCAAAGCCGATCACAAAACGATGCTCAGTATATTTTTTCTCGTCCTGCCGGCACAGTATTGCCTGGTCGCTGGCGATTGGTACGGACTATTTTCCATTTTCATCCCAGTCTATATGATGCTTTTCGTGCCTATTGGCAACGCCATCGCTGGTGATACCACAAATTTTCTCGACCGGTCGAGTGAATTGCAATGGGCACTGCTTTTGTGTGTTTATTTTCCCAGTCATGCGGCAGCCTTGCTCAATTTGAACATCGCGGGATTTGCCGGTCAAGATTACAAATTGCTCTGCTTCCTGGTCATAGTCACTCAGGCAAGCGACGTTCTGCAGTATATTTTCGGCAAACTATTCGGCCGACACAAAATCAACCCAACGGTCAGTCCTAACAAAACCGTGGAAGGACTGGTTGGTGGAGTGCTCTCAGCCTCAGCTCTGGGCACCGCACTGTTCTCGCTGACACCGTTTCTGCCCTGGCAGGCTGCCTTGATGTCATTGGCAATCACGTTGGCAGGATTTTTCGGCGGCTTAGTTCTTTCCGCAATCAAACGAGATCGGGGGATCAAAGACTTCGGCACGCTCATTCCCGGTCATGGCGGCATACTCGATCGCATTGATTCGCTATGCTTTGCGGCCCCAATATTTTTTCATCTAACGCGTTACTTCTTTGCTCACTAAAAAGCATTGCAACGTGATCTTCTTCTACCTACCTATAAGGGCTTGACGCCGCGACCGCCGCCGCCGCCACCGCCGCCACCACCACCACGAAGAATACCGCCACCGCCGCCACCGGAGAGCGGTTCGCCGATTACAGGCGCTGTCACGTGGGGCGTGCCGCCACCATCGGGACCGCAGGGTAGAGATACTTTGAGAAAGCCAGAGTCGTCATTTTGAGTCCAGCCTGTTGCACCATTAGCAACGACACCGACTGGTTCTGCTGGTGCCAAAATGGCGACGATGGGCTCGGTCTCAGTGGCGCAGAAAGTTTGCTCGGCCGGACCACCAAACGGCACAGGCACCGGCAGATGGCATGTCAATTTAGTGACGACCGTAACGTTTTGACCGGCAGGCACTTCCGAATAAGAGTTCAAAGTCGGCGCTGTCGAAATGGCATTACCTTTGTAACTGGCGACGACCATTCCGGCGGTTGTTTGTCTCGCGGCTCGACTGCTCATGCCCGCGGCAGCCCGAGCCGCATGCTTGGCGATGCCGTCATTTTGCGTCTGGGCCACAACCAGTGTAGCCACGTCTAATAAAATGAAAAGCAGTGGTATGAGGAAGATCAGCCCCGCAACAGCCTCGGTGAGACTGGCACCAGTGGTGGTTCTTCTAAGAACTGTATTCACTTTTACTATCCTCCAGTAAATCGATAGCCATGCTCTCTGTTGTGGTTTTCAGTTAGCTCCCTGGAAAGTCGTCTAATTGGGAGCAGCAAATTGATCGCCGCCTTGCACAGTGTTGGCAAACTCCAGATGACCGAGAAGATTGCCAGCACCGGATGAGTCCTGCCACATGGCATGGTCGTAACCGTACAGGTCGGTGTTTGCCATAGTCTTGGTCTGCGTGTAAGGCTGCCAGTGCAAATTCAAATCAGCTTGCCAGACCGCCGGCGGCGAGCTGCTGTTCAAATCGCTTCCTTTTACAGGAGGATCACGCTCGACATCGACCATCAGATTGATCAAGTTGTACGAGCATTCGCAGTGGCTCTTGGGGTTGACCGGCTGCCCGTCAGGGAGAACTCCGCTGAAAGCCGGCGGTGGTCCCACGTCCATTGTCAATCCGCCATAAGGCGTGGACGAATTAGGGTTAGCGCCGGGCAAGTAGATATAGAGCTTGGCCCCCATCGGCAAAGTATTCGAGCCGAGCAGGGCTTTGACCTGAGCCGCAGTCACCGAAGGCTGAATTTCTTGACAGCGCTGCAGGAGCTTGCTGAACACCGTGCTTGTACCGCAACCGCCTCCGAATTGATCGATTTGAGACAAATACGCATAGGGAGATGCGGGCTTTTCGATCGGCATCGAGACGTAGGGCGAAGGATACCTCTGGTTAGGGCCGGTGCCACCATTGGGCGTGATGTATTGTCCCATTCCGGTCGAGCCGGCCATTTGCGGAGTCAACGGATAGGCACTGGCTGGTGGCGTTGATGGTGCCTGGACAGTGAAGCGTTGAACCCGACTGAGAAATTCTTGAATAACCGTTTGTTTGATCGCATCGACATTGGAGAAAACCGGTCCCATCGAACTGAGATTGTCGCTGCCACCTGGCAAAGAGCGCCCGTAAGTCAGGGCAATCGTCGGCATCCACGTCAAGCAAGCGCCTTTGACATAACCCTGGGTATTCAATTCTTTCAAACAATTGTTCACAGATACAGATACGTAATTGGGCGCCACGATGTTTTGCAAAGTCGCAATTTGCCCGGAAGTAGCGACGGTGCCGGCGGCAGTGGGACTGGTGGCGATCCAGATTGCACCATCAGAGGTGCCGGTGCCAGTGCCGGGATTCGGTCCAGCCCCCGTGTTGTACTTGTACCAGTCATCGATCAAAGTAGTGCCGGCAGGACCGCCCGCCGACGGCGCACAAGAAAAGATCGCCGTGCCACTCGGTGAAGCACCGGCAGGAGGCGGGATAACGGTGAGCGAAACGCCCGGCTCACCGAACATTTCATTGTTGAATATGTTGTTGCTCATATCATTGGGAGCAAAACCGCTCAATTTTTGACCAGGACGATTGAAAATTTCGATATAACCGCCTGGAATTTGCGCCCCATAACCTTGATCGACAGCCCCGACAATGGCACAAGCGACGGCACCGCCAAAAACCTGGGCAGTCGAATCGAGCGTTTGCGAATTCACTTTCATCGCGTTAGGCAGTGTATTGGCGTCGGGTGCACCGGCTGAAGCAGTGAAGTCACCGAGACTGACGAGGTGAGGCGACTGTTGGGGAAAAACCGGGACGGTCATAAAAGTAAGCCGACCGGCTGCGGGCACAGTCACCGAAATCGGCTTGTAACCGGCTACATAAGATGTAGAATTTGGCGCTGTCGGTCGGAAAGTTGCAGTTGTATTGAAGGGAATTTCACTCATAGCCGCAGCGCTCAGCTGACCGTTAGTGAAATAGAGATTGCTCGAAGCGACAGTGGATAGATCGCCTGTCCCACCTCGCATATAGGCAGTTCCGTAATTCGGGGCCTGAACGGTATTGTTGCCGCTCATACGCGTGTTATTCATACCGGCTACGGTCGCGAAAGCATTTTGATAATTGAAAGTGCCGCCGCTACCGCCAGTCAGTTCATTGCGCAGGGGCTGGGTGACCTTAGTCTGCAACTGCTCGAGCACTGCCGCTGCATTGTTGCCTCCGGCAGTGGTGCCAGCGGCTTGGGCATTGAGCGCCACGAGCAAGGCCTGAGATACACATTTGTTATAGGAATAGAGCGTGATCGGAGCGCCGACCGGCACACCGTCAAAAGCAAAATCGGTCCCGGCTGCAGAAACGCCCGGATTCTGCATCGCCTGTTTGCAGACGTTGAGGATGCCTGAATCTGTGGTGTGGGCAACTTCTCTGCCACCACCAAAAATCTTAGCGAGAAAGAAAAACGCTATGCCAAGAACAACAAAAATAAGAGTGCAGGCGGCTACCAAGCCAAGAACTGCGCCTCTGCTTCGCCGCATTTTAGTCTGCATAACCGGTCGCTCCTATTTTCCAAATCACAAATCAGAAGACGTGACACCACGAATCAACTGTCGCTGCACGGAACTTATTTATTTGGCTAATCATCCACCATTAGTAAAAACGGATTCGGACACATTTGATAATTTTAATCGTTTCTTTAATAATAGCACGGCTGAGGTCAGTTATTGCAGAGTAAGAGCGTTATCAGTTCTAAAAAAAACTGATAACGCGCAGAAAATATTCATCATTAAATGCAAATGCTATGGTTGATGTCAATCTGGTCTAGTATTGCGATTGCCACCACCACCGCCCCCGCCGCCCCGACCTAGTCCGCCGCCGCCACCGCCGCCGCCGCCGAGTGGCGCGCCAATCACGGGTGCAGTGACTACCGGCGTGCCGCCACCGTAGGGTCCACAAGGCAGTGATACTTTCAAATAGCCGGTATCGTCATTCTGGCCCCAGGCAATACCGGCATCAGCAATTTGAACCGGGTTGGAGTTGGGGGCTAAAAGGGCGACTATGGGCTCGGTCTCGGTAGCCGAGAATGATTGCTCGGTGGGTCCGCCAAATGGCACCGGGATCGGCAAATGGCACACAACTCGCGTCACGACTGTGACGTTTTGACCATCGTCGGAATAAGATTGCATGGTCGGCGCTGTTTCGACTGCATTGCCCTGGTAACTGGCGACAACCATTCCGGCTGTTGTTTGTCTGGCTGTGGCAGTGCTCATACCGGCAGCGGCTCGAGCAGAGTGCTTAGCGATGCCATCATTTTGAGTCTGGGCCAGGATCAACGTAGCGCAATCGATCAGAATGAACAAAATCGGAATCAAGAAGATCAATCCAGCCGCAGCCTCAGTCAGACTGGCACCGGTAACAGTTTTTCTAGTTGAACGTCTCATCGCTTGCCTCGCCTCCAAAAAATTTGAATTAGATGTAGGTGTCCAGTTCACGCCGTTGGGCGAGCTTCTCCCCCTGACTTAGTTGGGAGCGGCGAATTGGTCGCCTCCCTGGACTGTGTTGGCAAACTCGAGGTGTCCAAGCAAATTGCCGTAGCCTGATGAATCTTGCCAGAGAGCGTGGTCGGCGCCGAAGAGATCGGCAATGCCTTGAGGAGAGGTCTGCGTGTACGGGCGCTCGTGCAGGTTCAAATCCGCTTGCCATGTCGGTGCAGGCGTACTGCCTGATAGTCTATGCACCGGCGGATCGCGCTCGACATCAACCATCAGATTGAGCAGATTGTATGTACATTGACAGTGGCTGAGAGGATTGACTGGCTGACCATCAGGGATCTGACCGCTGAATGCCGGGGGTGGTCCGACGTCCATGGTGAGACCGCCATAGGGACCGCTCAACTTAGGATTGGCCCCGGGCAGATAGATGTAGAGTTTGGCGCCCATCGGCAGCGTGTTCGAGCTGAGCAGCGCTTTCACCTGCGCGGCTGTGACTGTCGGTTGAATTTCCTGGCAGCGTTGCACAATTTTGTTGAAGACGGTTGTTGTGCCGCAAGCACCACCAAATTGGTCGATTTGATTCAAGTAGGCGTAAGGTGAGTTTGGCTTCTCGATCGGCATCGATACGAAAGGCGATGCGTACCTGGCGCCAGGACCAGTCTGCCCATCGGGTGTGATGTACTGTCCCATTCCAGTCGAGCCAGCCAGTTGGGGAGTATGCGGAAAATTACTGGCGGCAGGCGTTGCCGGCGCTTGGACTGTAAAGCGTTGAACGCGACTGAGGAATTCTTGGATGACAGTCTCTTTGATCACATCAACGTTTGAGAAGACTGGTCCCATCGAACTGAGGTCGCTGGAGCCACTGGGTAACGAGCGGCCGTAGGTGAGAGCGATGGTCGGCATCCAGGTCAAGCAGGCACCGCTGACATAACCTTGACGGTTCAATTCGCTCAAGCAGTTGTTCACTGAAATCGATACATAATTAGGAGCGACGATTTTTTCCAGGACCGGTATCTGGGCGGCAGTAGCGACTGTACCGGCGGCTGTAGGGCTGGTGGCGATCCAGATGGCACCATCCGAGGTGCCGGTACCGAGGCCAGGATTCGGGCCGGTCCCCGTGTTGAACTTGTACCAGTCATCGATCAGAGTGCTGCCGGCAGGGCCGGAGACCGAAGGAGCGTTCGAGAAAATCGCCGTGCCAGGACCACCATTGCCACTG
>CAJCHQ010000263.1 GCA_903970295.1 Bryobacterales bacterium | reverse complement strand
CGCTGACTGCCATCTCTCAACGTTGTGTCGTAGAGGAAAACCAGATCAGATTTGGCTGGTTGCTTGCAACTGCCGGTAGCCATTGCTTTCTTCCTCCATTTCTTCGACTCGTACATGATGAACGTCGTAAAGCCTGCCAATTTGTCTGACCGCCAGTTCCGCCGGTCGCGTGCTTTGCAAAGTGAGGCGGGCTGACATCCCCGCTCGATCGAGTGTTTCGGTAGCACTGACTGCGCACAAGGTGAAACCGCGTTGCCGCAAGCAGCCAAGAATGCGCTCGAGAGCACCTTCTGAATTGGCCATGATAATTTCTAGATTGAACTTCACTTTGCTGCAGCCTCCATCATTTGCGAATTAGATTTACCGGGTGGCACCAGGGGCCAGACATTTGCTTTTTGGTCGATCCTTACTTGTACGAAGAGTGGTCCGCTTGTATTTTTGATTTTGTCGATGACGTCATCGATTTGATCGTCGCGCTCGACAAACATTGCCGGAATGTCGAAGGCTTCAGCCAGTTTGACAAAGTCCGGGTTGTCCCAGAGATCGACTTCGCTATAGCGCTCGGCGAAGAAAAGTTCTTGCCATTGTCTGACCATGCCGAGAACCTGATTGTCGATCAGCACAATTTTCACCGGCAGACTGTAGCGTTTGATCGTCGTCAGTTCCTGAATATTCATCATGATCGAACCGTCACCGCTGACGACCACTACGGGCGTCTCAGGATTGGCGAATTGAGCGCCGATACCCGCCGGCAGACCATAACCCATGGTGCCGAAGCCCCCGCTCGAGAGATGACACTCGGGCTTATGGAACTGATAATGTTGCGCTACCCACATCTGGTGCTGACCGACATCGCAGCTGATAACAGTGTCTTTGGGCATGGCTTCGCTCAGTTTGCGCAGCAGTTTCGGCGCGTAGATCGAATCGATCGGCGCATCGTAAGACCAATCGTATTGCGCTTTATTAGCCATACACCGGTCGACCCATTCCTGACAATCGGCAGCAACATGGAGGAAGTTCAATGATGTTCTGATATCACCGACCAATGGACAGTCGGCATTTCTCAATTTGCTCACTTCAGCCGGATCGCAATCCATGTGAATGACGCGAGCATCAGGCGCGAAATCAGCCAGCCTGCCAGTGACGCGATCGTCGAAGCGAGCGCCGACACAGATCAGCAAATCGCATTCTTGCACAGCGAGGTTAGCGGCTTTAGTGCCGTGCATGCCGAGCATACCCAGATGTTGCGGATGGGTTGCCGGTATGCCGCCTAGTCCTTGCAGAGTAGCGACTGCCGGGATCCCTGTCGCTTCCGCAAAAGCACGGAGTTGCTGGCCGGCTTGAGCGATTCTGACGCCGCCACCAGAATAAATCAGAGGTTTCTTGCTGGAGAGAATCAGCTCGCGCGCCTGAGCCAGATGTTTGGCATCAGGTCTGGGCAAGGATGCCTGCAATGATTGTTGCGGTATGTATTCGTCATAGATTTCGGTCGCCACATCTTTGGGCAAATCGACTAGAACCGGTCCGGGCCGACCCGAACGGGCGATCTCAAAAGCCTTATGGATGATCGGACCAACGTCTTCTACCCGTCTGATGATGAAACTGTGTTTGACGATCGGCATTGAAATTCCGAAAATGTCGACTTCTTGAAAGGCATCGGTGCCCATGTTGAAGCTGTGCACCTGGCCCGTGATTGCCACCATCGGCACCGAATCCATATAAGCGTTACCGATGCCGGTAATTAAATTGGTGGCGCCCGGTCCGGACGTCGCCATACAGACACCGACGCGACCACTCGAACGGGCATACCCGTCAGCAGCAAGAGCTGCGGCTTGTTCGTGACGCACGAGAATGTGCTTGAGTTTGGAATCAAGCAAAGCGTCATAGACGGGCATGATGGCGCCGCCGGGATAGCCGAAAACAATGTCGACTCCCTCAGCTTCGAGCGCTCGCGTCAGTATCTGGGCTCCGTTCATTCTATTGCTTACCCGTCGTGGTGGCTAATTGCTTGACTGGCGTCGTTGATTTGCCGGCGGCTTTAAGCCACGACATTTGCGCTCTCAGGTTGCTGCCTGTGGCTTCGATCGGATGCTCTTTGGTCTTTGCCCAGTGAGCGTTGTAGTTCTTGCGACCGGATTTGTTTTCAGCGATCCATTCACGAGCGAAAGTGCCGTCCTGGATCTCTTTGAGCACGGATTTCATATTATCTTTTACGTGCTGGTCGACAATACGGGGACCACGAGTAAAGTCACCATATTTTGCAGTTTCTGAAATGAATTCATGCATTTTCTCGAAACCGCCTTCGTAGATCAGGTCGACGATCAGCTTCAATTCATGCAGGCACTCGAAATAAGCGACATCCGGTTGGTAGCCGGCAGCAACCAGAGTTTCGAAACCAGCGAGCACCAATTCGCGAGTGCCACCACATAAGACGGCTTGTTCGCCGAAGAGATCGGTTTCGGTTTCTTCCGCAAAAGTGGTTTCGATGACGCCGGCTCTGGTACCACCGATGCCGTGCGCATAGGCCAGTGCGACTTCGAATGCTTTGCCCGTGGCGTCTTGATGGACTGCGATCAAGCAAGGCACACCGCGTCTTTCTTCATACTGGCGACGAACGAGAGCACCAGGACCTTTAGGGGCAATCAAAACAACATCGACATCTTCTTGCGGTTGAATTTCTTTGTAGTGCACGTTGAAGCCATGAGCGAAAAGCAGAGCGGCGTTCTTCTTCAGATTAGGCACCACAGCTTCGCGATAGAGTTCGGGTTGAGCCATGTCGGGGCAGAGTATAGCGACCAGGTCGGCTTTTCTCACTGCTTCTGCCGGCGTCAATGGTTGCCAGCCGTCTTCGACAGCTTGCTTCCAGGTCTTGCCGCCTTCACGCAAACCAAGCACGGTGTTCACACCACTATCACGCAGGTTGAGCGCATGAGCCCGCCCCTGACTGCCATAGCCCAGTACCGCTACAGTCTTACCGTGCAGTGCGCTGGTATTCGCGTCTTTTTCCCAAAACATCTTCGTCATTTGCTTCTCCTTGTCCTAAACCCGTGTAGCCCGTGACTGCGCCGTTCGATGCCGAAGACACAGTCAGCCAATACTTGGCGAATACTCCTTTTTTGTAATGCGGTTCTGGTGCTTTCCAGGCAGCCTTGCGACTTTCCAGGTCAGCCTGCACGTCGAGCGCGCGATTTTCGATATCGAGGGTGATGATGTCACCGTTTTTAATCAGGGCGATTGGTCCGCCTACAGCAGCTTCGGGGCAGATGTGCCCGACGACGATACCGTGGGTGGCACCACTGAAGCGGCCATCGGTGAGCAGAGCGACCTGGTCCGAAATTCCTTCGCCCACGAGTGCACCGGTGACTGCCAGCATCTCAGGCATGCCAGGCGCCCCTTTTGGTCCGACGTAGCGAATGACGACGACATCGCCTGGCTTGATTTCCTTTCTGGCCACGGCATCGAACGCCGCTTCCTCAGTATCGAAAACCACAGCAGGTCCCTGAAAGAATTTGTGGTCTTTGCCGACGACTTTGG
>CAJCHQ010000262.1 GCA_903970295.1 Bryobacterales bacterium | reverse complement strand
CGACGCTCTTCCGATCTCTAGTACTCAGGTCTGTCAATTTCATTGACGCACTTTCAATTGACGCAATGAGGGCTGCAATATCGCGGGCTGGCATTGATGAGAGACGGGCTATTCTTGTCGGGCCCGCTGTAGGAGCCGAGTTTTTCCGCTCCTATGATCAGATAGATGTAGTGCTGGATACATTTCCGTTCAATGGCGGAACGACCACCAGTTTCGCTGTGTATATGGGGGTGCCCGTCGTGACGATGGCTGGGCAATCGTTGATCAGCCGTATGGGGGCATCGGTCATGACCAACGCAGGGGGCGAAAAGTGGATCGCGAGTGATGAGCGCGATTATGTGTCGAAGGCCGTTGCTTTATCGCAGAACATTGCCGCACTGCAGGATTTTCGAACTAATGCTCGCGCTCGTATCCAAAAGACAAGCTTGGGTGACGGCCGCAAGTTTGCCAGTGAATTCGAAGCAGCCTGTACGGATAGGCTGCGTCAGATGCAGGAACATGCATTGCCACCTATTGCCGTCATGCCGCTGCTTCCACCAGAGGAGATTACAAGACGTGCCGCTACTGTATTGGGTTTCGGCCAGCAGGCTGCAGCGACGAGAATCATCAATTACGGTCTTCTGCATTATCCGGACTTTGCGGGAATTCATATTCTGCTAACAGATTCTCTAACGGAAAAAGGTAAGTTCTCCGAGGCCGCTGACTATTTGCTTGCGCAGTTTGATCGGTTTGATGAAAATGGACGGGTGGCTGCTCTGATTAATATCATACGATTTATGATATTTTCCGGAGATCTGGTCGGGGTGGAAGAGAATATTATTCGGTTGAAAGGACTCAAAACAGCGGATGCGATGGAGCAGGCGCAGGCACATTTGTACGCAGCTTCCATAATGTCATCATCTAGACCAGCGTCGTCACGCGGTCATCAGGTGCAATGGCGGAAAATTCATTGCCTCTTGCCGTGCGATGATCAAGCTCTTTATGATTCAATAGTTGGAACGCTAAAGCGGTGCGTCCCCTCAGATTCTGGCGTAGTTGTCTTCGAGCGTTGCAGCGAGGCACTACGCGCTCGAGGATATACCCAGGCGCTTCAGGCTGAAGATGCCGATATTGTTATATTGCTACAAAAAAATATCACAGTATTGAATCCGAATTTCTTCGAAGATATTGCGATAGCACTTGGTCAGTGTGATGTCGTGGGTTACTCGGGAGCGCGCATGTGGAAACGCATGGACTGGCGAATGGAAAAATTCGAAAACCGCTGGGGCGGTTTCATCAATGATTCTGCCGAAAAGGGAGGCTATTACCAAGTGCTTGTCGCCGGCCTTGGCAAGCAACGGCTGACGCTCGGAATGGAAGTGTTGGAGGGCAACTTGCTGGCCATTAAAGCTGCAAAAGCGACGGCACTTCCATTTGATGAGGACCTGCTTGACGCCGAGACTTTGCTTGAAGAGTACTGGAGTTACACGGCGGCCAAGGCGGGATTGAAAATAGGTGTTGATCGGGGTCTTGGCGTGCAGGTTCGGTCCGATGTCAAACTGAGTCAAACATATTTGGCTACGTCAAGACTGCTGTTGGTCGAACGTCTACAGTTTGAAGTATTTTCGACTATTCGCAGTGATAATTCTTTTTTGGTATGTCCCTGTGCAGAGCCGCGTCAGGGTTTCGATATTGTTTCGAATTACTTGGCGCATTGAATGAGCTCACCGCCTCTGGACTCATTAAGAGTTCCATTTAAGTCGATACAGCTCAAAATTTTTCCACCAGCCGGGTGAGCCAAAGTTGCCTTTGCTTTCATGCACGAGCTGAACGTTCCATGTGCCCAAAGATGCGCCAGCAGCGCGCGCGCTTCTGCAAAAATCCATGTCATAGAAATGGAAGTCGAATCGCTCATCAAAAGATATGCGATGAGATTTAAGTATGTTTGCTCGACATGCTAAAAAAACTCCATCCAGGAGTTCGCACGGCGCCATTGGACCATATTCGCTGACCGCTGGGGGTGCATTCTCCATCTTGTGCCACACTGCCCCAGAGAGGTGTCCCCAATCCCAGATAAAATTTTCGTTTTCAATGCTCTTGAACAACCATGCAGGTTGGAATGGAACTCGCCGCGTATTGCCCGCCACGCCGACGATGCTGTAATGCCGAAGACCAGCGTCCACTGATCCGACAAATGAATGTTCGTTCAGCCATACATCATCATGGACAAAAATCAGGATTTCTTTGCTCGAGCTACGGGAAATCGCTCGATTGTATATTTTTGAAATCGCCTCGGTATTACTGAAGAATATATCCCACTTGATACGTTTCGACGTGGTTTTCAGTTTTTGTATGCTGATACCCATTGGTGATTCCAGCCAAAATATATCCGCGCTTGAGCGGGTGGCGCAAACTATTTTAATGGGATGGGTTTCCGCACGGCGATGCCTAATTTGACGAATGGCATCAACCAATATGTTAAATAGCATGTTCATCTGCGCTTATTTAATTGCGAATACCCTTGATGACGTATTGAAGGGGTAGGCCGCGTTCTACCATCTGCGCCTCATTGACGCCCAAGCGAGACGCCAACGGTTCGAGATACTCCATTATATCGGCGCCTTTGTCTGCATCAAAAATTCGCGGAATGACGGTGGTTACCTGTAATCCAGCCTGTTCAAATAATCGAATCATGTCATCCAGGGTAAACCAACGTATGTGAGTGCGATCAAAAATTCCCGAATTTTGCCGAGGCCAGCTTCCGATGACCAGTTGCGCTATGACGCTCCAGTGCTGCACATTCGGAATACAGGCCAACACCGATCCGCCTGGCTTTAGCCGGGCAACAGACTGTAGCAACGTGGCTTCTGGGTCATAGAGATGTTCGAGTACATCGCCAAAAATCATGTGGTCAAAGCTACTGTGCGGAAGCAATGTCGCCATCTCGGCGTCTTCGTCCCAATTAGGCATCAAGTCGAGATCGCGAAGAAGTCCATTGTCAAGTATGTTCAAAGCGTTTGCGAATGGCTCTGCCATGAGCTCGACTCCAGCATAATAAATATCCGGATATCGCTGTTTGACGGCACGAGCAAGGCCGCCTCCGCCGCAGCCAAATTCGCAGATTCTTTTGGCACTCGGCTCCACAACATCTAGAAGTGTGGGGTTGAAGTTTTCGTAGTAGCTCAAACGAATATCCTATTTTGGTGAGCTGATCCTGTGACGAGCATCGATAAATGCATCTTCAAGTTCTGAAGTGAATATCTTTGCATGCTTGACAAGCAAGTGGTCCATCTGAGGGCGAAGCATTTGTCTGATTGCTTCAAGCGGAGCAGGCTCTTTGGCTAAACTAATAGCCAGTTGAATATATGCGCTTAGGTTTTGACATGAGAAATCGGGCTGCCCCATGCCGCGCATGGTTTCAGATCCGACACGGCTTATGGCGGTGTCGCCTTCTAGTGCGATTACTGGAACACCCATCCAAAGAGAATGGAGCGTTGTGGTGCCCCCGTTGTATGGAAAGGTATCTAGAGCGACGTCTATCTGACGGTGAAGTTCAAGATAAGCCGGAAAAGAAAGTCGATCATGCAACCAGAGCTGATGCGTCAGCACATTCAGAATAGTAAATCTACTTTGCATGACGGCTTGCTGCTCAGGCGACAGATTTCCGATGATCAACCGTGCATTGGGGCATTCTCTCAAAATTTCAGCAGCCGCTTCGATGAAACGGTCGGTGATTTTTGCTGCGTTATTTAGACAAGCGAAGGTAAAAACGGCACCATTAATACATGGTAACGGCCCGACATCCGGGCTGTCTGCATAAGGCTGGAACACTGCACCCGTTGACAGGCGTATGAGTTGCTCGGTGTGGAATTGTTCGGTTCTGCCTATCGGGTCAGCTGCGCCGTCGGTAATGCGGTAATCCATTGACGTCAGCCCTGTCGTGGATTGATAACCTAGCCAAGTCATCTGCACCGGAGCAGAACGACGTGCAAAAACGCCCAGTCGCGCATAGCTGCTGTGACCAGAAAGGTCGATCAACACCTCAATGCCATCTCGGCGCACTTGTTCTGCAATGGCGCTATCGTCCAGATTCGCGCAGTCTCGCCAGTGGTTG
>CAJCHQ010000261.1 GCA_903970295.1 Bryobacterales bacterium | reverse complement strand
TGTTGGATATTTGCTTTGAACAGCAACTCTCTGGTAGTGCCATCGATACAAGTGTTCAAGCTATCGCACACAATGGCCTTGTGCCGGGGAGGTGCACGCAAGTGTTTGACGTGTTCAAGCCACAACGACTTTTGACCATGATGCAAGATGCTGACGATCGGCACATCTACGTCTCTGGCGGCAAATTTCACTTCAACGCGTGCTACAGATACACGGACCGATATCCAGCTGTCCGGATTTATCACCTGCCACTGGTTGACTTTGCTGCCGTTGGTGAGCTTGCCGCATTCTTGGACCAACGAGGAATTCGGTTATCGCCGGTTGGGGACGAACATCTCCGCGCGCTTTTCAACGAGGAAGGATTCCGCGAAAGATATGAGCGATACAAGGAAGATTGGGCGCGAAAGGTGAGTGTGTTTTCGGGTTTGGCGGAGGGAAGGCGAGCAAATACGCGTGTCGATCAAACGATATGGCTTGAAAGTCCTGGCTGTATTGTATGTGGCGGTCAGACTGACGAAATGATGACGTCAACGCTTGTTGCTAAATCGGGCCTAATGATTGGTATGAGGCTCTGCAAGGAACATATCGCGGAGGCGCAACGGGACTCCACCGCGCTTGGGTTTCTTGCGAGGAAATGGGGGATCTCCGAAGGAGGGCTTTCCAGATTCAAGTTGAGACTTCATGAACACAGCGAAATGACGTTGCAGATAAGTGCGGACACCGTATCTTCTGAGCTCAACTGCGAGATCCTGGACATTAAGGATCGAGTGATTACCGCTCGACGGAAGAGCGGATTCGTGATGAAGCTTCGGCTGCATTCACTTAGCAACTACGCATACAACGTGCTTGATCCGGATGGAAAAAATGTATCGCGTATCGACTCGGCTGATGATCACCCGGAAGTCAACTACGGACCAGACCACCGGCATGCCGAATTGACTCGGAAGAAAAAGAATCAGGTTGAGTCTAGTTTTACAGTCGGTTTTCCACTAGCGGATATCAAAGCAATTCGAGAGCTCGTAGAGCTTGCGGAGGAACGATATTTCTTGACGGATATCGTTTCACCGAAATGAAGCTCACGCTACTCAGAAGTCCATCGGAGCATCAGTCATCCGAGGCCGCAGGCGTTGTCGTGAGAACAATCGATGAGGAGCACAAGGCTCGCGCGCTGCAGGAGCTTCGCTGGAATCGCCGCCTAAAAGACGATCAGTGCCGCTCCTTGGAGCGCGCGGGGAGGTTGTTTGAGTGTAGGGTGCCCAGCCAGTATAGTGTGTGCGAGTTTCCGCCACCCAAAAAGCGGTGATATCTCATTGGTGCACAGGCCACAATGCTCCGTGGACGGTGAGCCGTTTCGATTAGCCGAACCAATGACAGCCAAGTCCGTAAAGCTAGCCGGTGCACCCTACGCGCGATAGCATAAATGCTCAATAGCTTTTGAGCAATGCTTTTTTCTCTAATGATGCGAGCAGTTCGGTTCGATTCCATGAGGTGAACCAGCGATATTTAGCGAAGTTTTTCTGCACTTCCAAAACGTGCAAATCATCAGGGCTTGCTCCATTTATCGTCGCAAGTAATTTATTTACATAAGTTCTACGCTTTTCATCCTCAATGAACGGACAGGTAAGTACGTCGAGTAGTAGGTATATTTTTTCTGCGCTATATCGGATGTCTGATAGGTCTGCGAGGATATGGTCTACGTCTTTTAAGACCCGTTTCTTGATCGAGCCGTAAGAATGCTCGATGTCATCGCCGATATAAAACAATAAAGACGTGATTTCGAAGTAGGACATTTTTCGATTTTCTGCAATATTTACTATTTTTTCGAGCACGGCCCTCGACACAAGAAATTGGCGCCCCAGTAATTTGAGTGCAACGAGTATATTTAATGCCTCCAATAGAGCAAAGTCGGAATTATCTTTGGATAATTTCTTGAATCCGCTACTTTCGAAGAAATCGTTTGATAATGTATATATTAAGCTGCGCACCTCATTGGCGCTCTCGTCGATTTTTTGGTCAAAATATTTTCCGGCAAGATCTGTAATTATGCAGATCTTGACCGATCCACTTTGGCTTGGGCTTATAGTGTAAAAGTGAAATATAAGCTCGATTAAAATTAAGAAGAAATCGGCATGAGTGTGTTTTGATTCTCCTTCGGGAAATTTGTATTCGGCATTCCTTTCCGTAAAAGATATCAATAGATTCGAAAGCGCAGAAATTAGGTAGCCGGAAACAAGTTCGTAGGCCGAAGTCGATCCCATGCATGCAGATTTTATTTCGTTTAAAAATGCCACAATCACGCGGCGTCTATTGTAAATTCTCTTTGGTGGAAGCCCTAGGGTCTCGTCCTCATCGACTTTTTGTGAAGTTAGCTTTTCGGATAACTCCTTGAGGCTCTTTTTTACCAAGAGTAAAGATCGGCTTTTCTCGGTAATAAAGGGGCGTGCCGCCTTGATTGTCTTTCCGGCATTGAGATTCAGCTTGTATGCTTTTAACGCATCTTCGGTAACTTTTGCGACTGCGCTGGAAATTTCTTCTGATGTCGAAAAGATAAAAATGTCATCGACGTAGCGCCGGATTGTATAGTCAACCTCGTTATTCAAACCTTTATTTTGTAGTTGCTGCACAATGTCACAGTCTATCCGTTGAAGGATAATCTCAGAAAATATGCGACTTACTTCCGGGCCGATTACAATTCCTGCTGTTTCATTGTAGTTTGACCGCTGCATCAACGTATCGAAAAGTGATCCGAATGTATTTTTAATGTTGGCTATTGCCTTTGAGTGCGATTTTGTCTTTAGTGCCCAAGTAATTGAGTGGGTGTAAATGCTGTCGAAGCAGCGCGCTATGTCCATGGACCAAAACGAAGAATATTTCCTTTCGATTGACAAAAACTCTTTCGAATCAAAGAAGTGATGAAGTCTATTGTAGCCCCGATAGGCGAAATAAGACGTTAAGTATCTGCTCTTTGCTTTGGATTGCCGAGTGGTAACGCTCTCTGATTTAAATTTGTGCGTATTTTCAAGCTCATTTTTTATGTAATACTTGCTGGCGATGTTATCTGGGCAGCGAATGCTAAACGGGCTTTCTTTGCATGCTAAAATTAATTGCTCGTCGAAATTCTTGTAGAACTCAATAAACTTAATTTGCGTGCTCGGGTGTATCAAAGATAGTGATCGATATGACTCACTGTCTTTTCTGATTTTGTAAGGCAATGGGATGGTGTGGCTGGAAGTGTCCCCGCTCTGGAACAGAAATTTCATGATCTCTGGGAAAAAGCTTTTACCTTCTTCGTATTTTTTCCAGTGCCAATAGAATCCAATATTTGAAAATGTCACAGGAACATCATACGAGGATGTCTCTGTAAGTAAAATTCTGGCATGATCTTCTTTGACAACGCGCCGAAGTGTTTTGGTCATTTTTTCCAGGCCTCTTTCATTTGCTTGAGGTCTTCGTGAGTGAAGAAATGAAGTCGCTCGCCGTAAAAACCATGGTTAAAGGTGTAACCAATTAGCTTTTTGCGCTGAGCTAGGGTCAGATTTTTGCAAATTCTTCGAGAGAGATGGTGATGTGAGGAAAAAAGAAGGCCTCGCAGAAGCGCGTCAAGACTTACTAATGGACAATTTTGTCGATTATTTTTCTCTGCGTAATTGTAATAAATGCCGGTCTTAATGTTTATTTTGGTTATTGGGTCATTAATTATATAGTTGCCAGTGAGTGCCTTAACTCTCTTTTCGAGTAAAGAGAAGCATCCGGGCGCACTCGGATTGCTCAGGTAGCTTGTGAATGAGGTTATTATTCTGCTTTTTAGTTTATCGATTTTCTCATGGCATATGTCAATTTCCAAACGCCTTTTGGAAAATCCTAAAATGGTATCGTGAAAATTGTTTTCTTCAAAGATGGAGAATTGGTATCCAAGGTACTCGAATCGTTTAGGTTGTTTTTCCCCTTGATCGGATTTGTCAGTGGCTTTGTTTACTTGATGATGATGGATTTTGTTTCCGGACTTGTGTATTTTTAGTCCCGGGAAAATATTGTCCTCAATTAATTTTATTACGTCGCCCTTTTGCATCTCAGGGGAGGTGATTAGAACTATGTCATCGACGAATCGAGCGTAAAAAAACACATTTCTTTCACGCTTTATTTTGGAGTCAAACTCATGGAGGGTGTAATCTGACAACGTCGCACTGATGCCAAGTCCTCTCGGCAGGCCACTTATTTTCTGAGATTCGATTTTCTCGAAAAGTTGATAAACCAATAGAAGTGTTTGTCGGGAGCATTTCCCGTCGTTCATAAGTCGTTTAAATAGTTCAGCCCGATCAATGCTTTCAAAAAAATTCTGAATGTCAAATCGATGCACGTGATACGGGCAGCTTTCCTTTAATAAGGAAATCAGATTTTTGATTATGACGTTTCGGTTTTGCTGTCTTATTTTGTAGTTTGCGCGTATGTTCTTTGATATCAGGCGAGCCGAAAGCTCTTGTTCGATGTTTCGATGCGTGTACGCCACTTTCCCGCGAACGGAGACTTTTTTTAGATCGACTTGAAACGCGGTCCCGGTGTTGACGGCTTTTAAGGTCCTGCTTGCGGCAGCTTTCCTATTTTCTCTATCGAGTAGTAACTTGTCTTTAATGATATCTTTGAAGTTTATACATTTCTCGAATCTTCTCCGGGTGTAAGGAATTTCTATCACAGCTTTTCCATTTGGTTGTTTTTGCTGGGATGAGTGACAAATGAGTAGCGTGTTAGGTTGAGCGCTAGCATAAATTTGATGTCGGTTGGTCTCAGAATGTTTGCCGCATACACGCCGAGTGCGAATAACGCCAGCGCGGCTACATGGCCAACCTATTGTACTCGGCGACGAAAATTTGGGTAGAGAGGTGAAGCTTGGTGGGATCACCAATGGTTTGTCATCGCGTTTCAACTGCTTTAGTCGAGTGCGAAAGCGCAAATGGTTAGGACCATGAACCGCAATAGTGGATGCCCAGATTGGTCGTTTTTTCGACTAGTTCGTTGATGACGATTCGAATACTTCCTGCCGTTGCTATCGAGAGATGGGAGTAAGAGTCAGGTCGGTGCGACCTGACTGCGTGGCGCCCGCTATCCAAGTTTTTCCAGCAAGCTTTCCGGCCTGAGGTGTGTGTACCTTTTCAGCATCTGCATTGATCGGTGGCCGGTGATGCTTGCAACTTCCATTGGATGGAGGCCCTTTTCGAAAAGCCGACTCGCGGCCTCGTGGCGCAAGTCGTGCCACCGCAGGTCACCGAATTCTGCAGATGGGTGCCTCACGATTCGCTTCCAAACCAACAAGACTGCATTGCTCGTCGTGCCGAATACCTGCCCGGTCAAAGCATTCGGGTTCACGTTCACCGGGCCGAATCGGGATAATTTGGGATCGTTGAGTTTGTGTGACTGCCAGAGAGCAGCGAGCGAACGAATTACGGTGACGGCTCGGCGGCTCAATGGCAGGCGCGACGGTACGCCTTTGTTGTCCGCGCCTTGGGATTCCGGAGGAAACTCGATCATTCTGGTGTCGAGCTTAACCCACTCCCATCGAAGTCTGAACAGGGTTCCTTGTCGAAGGCTGGTTTCGATTGCTAGTTCGAAGGCAGGTGCCGCCCACGGATTATTGCTGGATGCCAACCGTGCATGGAGTGCTTCAAATTCCCCTAGCCGCAAGCGCCTATCCCTGGCTCGGCTACCAGATGGCTTGCGTATGTTGTTGAGAGGGTTTGCTAGGCTCTCCAAGCCCCATTCCTTACGCGCGACCTCGAATAGATGGCTGACGAGCTGGAGTTCAAGTCTGATCGTGTTTTCGGCTCGACCTGCGTCGCGCCGGGCGTCGCGGTACTTCGCGAAATCCGAGCCGCGCAGGCTGCTTAGCGTCCTGTAGGCTAGCTCGTGCTGCTTCCACCGCGCTATGCGAGTCGTTTCCTGTTGTGGGTAGCGCTTCGTCGGAACGATTTCTTGAGCGTATCTGTCCAGTGCGTCGCGCAGTGTTGTGCGGTCGGCTTCGGTGCGGTCAACGTAAGTTCCAACGTCGATCTCGGCCTCGATGCGCCGAGCCCATTGTTGGGCCTGCTGCTTCGTGTCGAAAGTACGATATGTTGGTTTGTATCCGCGACGACGGATCTCGACGCGCCAGTAGTTGCCACGTTGTTGGATATAGGCCATTCCAGACTCCATGCGAAATGTGAGATGCGCTTGGTCTGGATTTTTTCGTTCCGGCAGATTTCCGGCAAAGGCCAGTTTTTGAGGTCGATTCTGCGGGCGGCTACAGGCGAAAAAAAAGCACCGCGATTACTCGCAAGTGCTTGATTTTCCTTCCGAAGAAGATTCTTGGTAGGCCGTACGGGATTCGAACCTGTGACCAACGGATTAAAAGTCCGCTGCTCTACCAGCTGAGCTAACGACCCAAAAGAGAAGCGGGATTATAGCGATAAGCCTTCGATCCTGTCAACCCATCCAGTGCCGCGC
>CAJCHQ010000260.1 GCA_903970295.1 Bryobacterales bacterium | reverse complement strand
GAAAGATTTGCGTTACGACGAAATCAGGCGCAAACAGACACTGCTTGGACCGCATCGAGACGACATTCAGTTTTCACTGAATGACAAGAGTGCCGTCTACTTCGCCAGCCAGGGTCAGCAGCGCAGCCTCGTCCTATCGTTAAAACTAGCCGAGTTGACGCGCGTGACCGAAAGCCTGAACGAATCACCGGTCCTTCTACTGGATGACGTGCTGGCCGAACTAGACCTCAATCGCCAAGCCTTGCTTATGTCGCTGGTGGCTGGAGACATGCAAACCGTGATCACGACCACCCATGTTTCCGGCTTCGAGCCCGAGTGGTTGAGAGGTGCCCGATTCTTATCAGTCAGAGGGGGGACAGTCTCAATTTCGGAAGAAGCACCGGTATGACTTCTGCGCCGGCGTTCGCCGGCCTTACCGGTCAGTCAGACAGAAGGCGGTGAATCATCTCAAATGAACTTTTTTTGGGCTGGCAACGTAGAATACAATTTGTAGATGGAATGATTAAATCGGGATGTAATGTTAGAGCCGCTAACCCACTGGGATTTGAGTAGAGTGGGTGCGGGTACATTAATAATGCTTAACGATGTAAGTCTTTAGCAGGAGGCTCGCCCGCATAGCCGCAGGGCTGACGGAAATTTGGCCGGGGCTGTTCGGGGTGGTGAGAGACTATCCCTAACGATGTAAATCAAAAAATTTGTCTCGAATGCAACCGCCAGTTCACTGGTATCGTCGCCGCTTGTCCACACGATGGCACCCTGTTGGTCAACGTTTTCCAAGATCCGCTAATCGGCACAACTCTGGCCGGCAAGTACGAGATCCAGTCGGTGCTCGGTCATGGTGGCATGGGTGTTGTCTACAAAGCCAGACACGCTCTCATGGATCGCGTCGTGGCCATCAAAATGTTGCAAGCACAGCTGATTTCCGATTCGCTCAGTGTCAAACGCTTTCACCAGGAAAGCAAGGCCGCTAGCCGCATCAACCATCCACATGTGATCACCGTCTACGATTTCGGGATTTCGCCACAAGGTCTGCCCTACATCGTCATGGACTATCTGGAGGGTACTTCGCTCTCCGATCTGATCAAAATGGACGGACAAATCGGTGTCGATCGCACCATTAAAATTATCGGACAGGCTTGCGACGCCCTCCATCACGCCCACAAACAAGGAGTGGTGCATCGTGATTTGAAGCCGAGCAATATTGTTTTGATCAATTACGATGAAGACAAAGACTTCGTCAAAGTCGTGGATTTCGGCGTCGCCAAGCTGATGAATAGCAACACCGAAGGTGGACAGCGTTTGACCCAGGCTGGTGAAGTTTGTGGCAGCCCCGTCTATATGAGTCCCGAACAATGCATGGGGCAGGAACTCGACCCACGTTCAGACATTTATTCGATGGGCATCGTCATCTACGAGACTTTGACGGGCAAATTGCCCATCCTTGGCAAAAGCATGGTGGAAACCATGTCCAAGCACGTCAGTGAAATGCCACCACTCTTCTCGCAAGTGCGACCGGACTTGTACATTCCGGTAAGAATCGAGCAAGTAGTGATGAAGGCAATGTCGAAAGATCCAGCCGATCGTCATCAATCGATGGAAGAATTACGTCAGGATCTCGATCTGGCAATTCCGCGACCAGGCAGCAGTCAGGTTTTGCGCACTGCTGATCCGAAAGTCACGGGCATTCGCAAAGAAGACATAAAAGTGTGGAGCGTAGTCAGTGCCTTTATATTGCTGATCGGTTTCGGACTCTTCAAAGCAGCCCAATACCGCGCCTCGCTATCCAAGCCTGACATGACGGTGGTGCACACGGTGCGGCATAAGTCAGGCGCAGGTGATGACAGTGATAACAGTGGTGGCACTGTGAGTGGCGGCAAAGCGGCAAGCGCAACGACACAAGAGCCTTCATCATCAGGCAACGCGACCGGCCAACCTAATGCCAATATCAGCCAACCGAACGCCACTACCGGACCTTCAACCGCGACGACAAACCCAAGTGCAGTTCCTCATCACGCCGGTTCTGCCAAAACCGTAGCTTCGTCAACTGAGCCTGGCGGGCATTCGCCGTCCAGGAGAGCCGCGTACAGCACCGTCAGTGGTGCACAACCGACATCTGCACAGCCCGAACCAATTCCACACAAGCCCAAGAAAATCAAGCGCACTCCTTACAGCACGGCTCAGAGCGCCTCTTCGACGCCAGCCTCCAAACCAGCAGCCAAGGCCGCCGCGAAACCGCACAAGGATCCGTGGGATACATTGAAAGAACAGCTCAATTCCGGAAACTGAAAGCGCCCACTAATCGTCAACCCCTGGGATTGGCGGCAACG
>CAJCHQ010000259.1 GCA_903970295.1 Bryobacterales bacterium | reverse complement strand
GTCCGCTCCGGAAACCGAACTGCAGTGATCTTGCCGGGGGAGGCAACCGATGCCTACTACCAGTTAGTTCTCTGCAAATTGAAAGCAGCTATTCCAATCAAGCAGAAATGCCAAATGTACAGGATTGTCGCCGATGTTTACATATAGACCCTTCCGCATTTCCCAAAAAACTTTGTGGTTCTCCTGGCAGTTTCTGGCGATCAAGTTGATGCTGCTGGCACTACTGGCGGTGTGGCTAGAAAAGCCGAGCGGTTCACTCGAGGGACATATCAGCCTCGAGATGAAAGGTTTCCACATGCAAACTTATGACATGAAAGGCAATCATGTCTATGCTCTGGTCAATGGTCCCCGCGGCGCCACCGAAGTAGAACGAGCGGCGTGGGTTCGCCCCGATGGCACATTCAAGATCGACCATTTACCGGTCGGTGAATACAATTTGCGCGTCCGCGCTCGAGGATTTGAAACTTTCGAGGAGAATGGACTTTTCGTAGAAGAGGGAAAAGTGGCGTCGATCCCGAAAAATATCGCCATGCACATTCTTAATCCGAGCGTCACAATCGGTCAGCATTCTCGCACCTACACGAGCGCCGAGCGCCCCGAACTTTATTTCAACACAACTGGCGCCATCGATGGCACGGTCAAGATATACAAAACCGACATCATGAGCTTGCTGCGCGGTCCTGCTAAAGAGCAACTCGATTGGAGCTACGATCTGGCGATCGCAAAAAAGGTGGAAGCCAAGTTTGCCAATCCATTTGCCAAATCGAAACCAACGCTCGAACGGCAATTCAAATTGGAGCAAGACTACACCGATTGGTCGCGAGCGGAAGTGCGTCTGGACGATCAGTTGGCACCGGGTGATTATGTCGCCTACGTGCAAGTCAATGGTGTCAATGGTAAAGCCGATGACATTGCCTGGTTCACAGTCAGTGATGTCGGTCTGGTAATCAAGAGAGACAACGACGTCGCTGTTGCTCGCGCAGTTGACCTCGTGACATTCAAGCCTGTCAGCAACTGCAAGATCGAAACCTGGGATCAGCAATCCCGCACAAAACAGTCTGGACCATTTTTCACCGGAGCCGACGGTATCGTCCGTATTCCACTTGATGGAGCGGGAGCTAAAGCCCAGAACAGTACAACCGAACTTTCCGGCAGTCAGTTGCTTTTCATCGGCACTAGCGGTCAACAGCATACCTACGGCGATGTCGGTGCCAGCAATCTCGACGCCAACCCTTACGACACCTATTTCTATACGGAACGACCAGTCTACAGATTGGGTCAGACGGTCTACTACAAGGGCATGATCCGCAAGAACACCACCCACGGTTATACCAATCCGG
Source organism: Bryobacterales bacterium (assembly GCA_903970295.1). Next base: position 7,440 of record CAJCHQ010000259.1, on the reverse strand, counting down.
GCGCCAATATGGTGGTAGACGCAGCGGTTGAAAATCCTGACAACAACGAAGTTTGGCATGGCAAATTGAAGACGTCGAGCCACGGCACATTCCATGGTTCCTTCGCCATACCAGCGGACGACAAAACCGGCGGTTATCAAGTTCGCTTTACTTATGCCGATGGCTCGACCGGTTTCGGTTCATTCGAAGTCGACGAATATCGCAAGCCTGAATATCAAGTCGACATGACTGCTTTGACTCCGCGTGTGGTGATGGGAGACAAAGGTCAGGCTAAACTGCACGCCGCCTATTACTTTGGTGCGCCAGTGGCGAACGCAACAATCAAGTACACAATCACGGTCGGCGATGATTGGTTCAGTCGCGTCCACATGCAACCTCGCCCGAGCTATTACAGCTATTTCGACGATTGGGACGGCGGCGGCGGCGATAGTTACGGTGGCGGCGAACAAGTTGCTGACGGCACTGCCACTACAGACGCCAATGGCGACGCGATCATCACCTTCGAGACGAAAGTGCCTGATGTGCCGGCGGAAGATGGTCCGACATATTATGCGAACTACAGCGACAAAAAATACAACGTGCAAGCAACAGTCACTGATATCAGCCGGCTGACGGTCGACTCGGGAACGTCAGTCGAGGCCGTGCCTGGCGATTTTGTGCTGTTCGTCAATCCTGGATCTTATGTAGCCCAGGCCGGTGAGAAAATGGATGTCGCCGTCCTGGCGGAAGATTATGACGGCAAACCAGTCGCCAATCAAAGTGTAAAACTGACGACGAGACGCTGGGTCTGGGACAGAATCAATCACAAGTATCACTCGGAGCAAGTGGCAGATGTCAACGTCACGACAGACGCTCAGGGCAAGGCCAATATGTCTATGTACGTGCGTGATCAATGGCCCAGCGATCAATTCTACATCTCGGCTTACGCCCAAGACAAAGAGCATCATGCAATCAGAGCGCAGGGCAACATCTGGGTTTCCAACTACAGATATCCTTATGTGGCAGCCAACGAAGAAGCCGAAGCCCAAACGTTGACGATCAAATTAGATAAGGACGTCTACAAAGTCGGCGATGTGGCCAAGGCCATGATCAGCGCGCCAGTGACCGGCAAAGAGGGGGCTGACGCTATCGTCACGGTAGAAGGTGAAAGACTCTACAACTACAAAGTGACGCCGATGAATGCCACGGCAAAGTTGATCGAAATTCCGATCACGGCGGAGTACGCACCTAATGTGTTTATCGACGTAGCTTTGATTGGCAATAAACATCAGTTCTACACGGCTGAGGAGATGATCAAGGTCTCACCGGAGGAAAACTTCCTGAACATCAAGATCGCCTCCGACAAAGAGCGCTACCATCCTGGCGACAAAGCTCAATACACGCTCACCGCGACGCACAAAGACGGCACGCCGGCAGCAAATACAGAATTGTCTCTAGGTATAGTCGATGAGAGTATTTATGCCATTCGCGCCGAAGCGGCCGCCGACATTTGCAAATTCTTTTACAGTCGCAGAGGCAATCGGGTTTTAACAGCATGTTCATTCCCTCAAACCTATACCGGCGGTCCGGACAAAATTGAGCCTCGCGTGCGCAAAGATTTCAGAGATACCGCAGCCTGGCTGCCCGATCTGGTCACTGACAAAGATGGGAAGGTGACGACCGAGGTCAAATTGCCTGATAATTTGACGACCTGGCGCGCCACTGTCCGTGGCATCGATATGAAGACGTCAGTCGGCGCTTCCGTCTCCAAGATCATCTCCACGCAAGATTTCATTCTGCGCCTCGGTTTGCCGCGCTTCTACAGCCAGGGCGACGAAGCCCTGATCACGGCAATCGTGCACAATTACACGAAGCAAAAGCAAAATGTCACGGTTTCGGTAAGCACTTCCGATCAGTTCAAATTCAAGGATAAAAAGACGCAAGTCCTGCAAATAGACCCGGAGAAAGCCTCACGCTATAGTTGGCCTGTAACTGTGATGCAGCCGGGCACCGCAGTGATCTCCGCTAAAGCCATCGGTCAAACCGCGGGCGACGCCATGGAAGTGAAATTGCCTGTTCGTCCTCTAGGCTTGCCGGCATTTACTGTCAAATCCGGGTTACTGACTGAAGATAAACAGAGTGTCGAAATTCCGGTCGGACTGAGCAGCGATGCCGAGAAGTCAACTGTGAAAGGCAAACTGACCCTCGCCAGTTCCACAATCGGACCAGTGCTGGGCAATTTCGACCAGCTGATCGAATATCCATACGGATGCACTGAACAGACGATGAGTCGCCTGATGCCATCGATTGTCGCCATGCAATTACACAAACAATTGAATGTGCCTATGTCTGATGAAATTGCCAAAAAATTTGCCAAAGTGCAAAAGCTCTCCCTCGAGAAATTGGCTGGCTATCACCACGCCGATGGCGGCTGGGGATGGTGGGCAAACGACGATAGCAATGAATATTTGACATGCTACGTCGTGCAGGGTTTGAGCATGCTCAAAGCTTCTGATTATAAGGTCGATGATGCCTTCATCACTGGTGGCATGAGCTGGTTGGCTAAGACATGCACCGAGTTGCAGCGACAATTTGCTGATCCACACCGAGTGCCCGACCAGTGGATGGATACAGCGCTCAGAACCGATCTCGCCCGGATGGTCTATACCCTGGGCTTGTGGGATGCCACGCCGGAAGATCTGGCACCGCCTCCGCCACCTAAACCGGTTGCAGCCAAGACGCCAAATGGAGCGACGCCTGCAGGCAGCACGACAAAAGCGGCAGCAGTGGACCGTTCCGCACCGCATGCGGTGCCAACGCCGCACCCGGTGCCGACACCGACGCCGGCGACTAAAGATGTGGCCACAAGGTCTGGCAAAGCGATCAAAAAGAAGGCGAAACTGACCTACAGCCTCGGTCCGGATTTGTTCGTTCCGCTTCAGGCAGTCACCTCAGGTCCGGCCCGACCCTCACAGGTTCGCCAATATCTGGTCCAAAACATCAAAATACTTTCGCCCGAGGCTCTCACCTATCTCACCCTGGCTTGCCGCAAATTGAACGATAATGAGGGCGCTGAAAAAGCCTACAAGCGCCTGACCGAGCTAGCCAATGGCGGCGCCTACGTGAATTGGGCACATACCCGCGAGATGGCGGAAAAACTTGGTTCTAAGTCCCATTATTGGGAATACGATTATCGCTTCACCGGCGTCGAATCAACGGCTCTGGCCCTCAAGGCAGTGATGACGATGGAACCCGATAACCACGACAAGATTGAATCGATCAAACAATGGCTTTTGTGGCAGCGTGATAACAACGGTTGGGAAAATACTAAGACCACATCTGAAGTATTTCTTGCCCTGCTCCAAGAAGAGCTGCAATTCAAGTCATCGAAAGATACTTCCTTCACTCTCGATGCCAGTGAAGGCGCCAAGCAACTCCTCAACGCCGTCTTCGATTTCTCCACTTCATATAAACCAGAGCAAGTGATACCGCTCCCAGTGGCCGCTCACGACAAATTGACTCTGACCAAAGATGGTCCGGGAAGGCTCTATTACACTTCCTTGATCACCTACTTCAGACATATGTTGCCGGGCGATCGATCGGTCGCCAAAGGCTTGCCCGAGGGCTTGAACATCGTGCGTAAATTCTATCGCATGACCCCAGTCGCCACCACCACTGACGGTATCGTACATTTCCGCACTGATGAGATCACAGATGGTCATGTCAAAGCCGGCGAAACCATCATGATGAAGATTCTCGTCGACGCACCGCTCGACATGCCTTACATCAAGGTCGAAGCCCTCTTGCCGAGCGGCGCTGAAGTCGTTGATGATTCTCGCCAGAATACGGCCGACAGCAGCAGTGACGACACGATGAAAGGTGATTGGGGATCGGCATGGTGGTCGCATCAAGACATTCTCGACGATCGAATCGTTTATTTCGGCACCAGGCTCAATCATGGCAAGAGCGAGTTTCACACGATGCTGCGCATGGAATTGCCAGGCACTCTGCAAATCAACCCGGTTTCGCTGGAAGGAATGTACTCAGACAAGATCAAGGGCTATTCGATGCTGGACAGCTTGCAGGTGACGGAATAAATTCCGAGACAACGCTCGCGTAACTGGCGCAGTCGCCGGCATTGTCGAGAGCCAGGCTCGTCAATTTATTTATTTGCGATGTCAAATGTAGGCACGGTCAGGTCAATAGATCGCGACCGTCCTCTGACCAGTCCCGGCCTTCCCGGCACTTGTGCCATCACATTGACACTGACTAAAGGACTCTGGAAAGCCGGTTTTGGTGCGACTGGGCTGCCAACCCGATGATCAGTTTGATTCTGAACGATGCGAGCGACGATTTGATGTTGAGAAGTCGGAATACCGGTTTGCTGTTCAACTACAGCTCTGCCGATACCGGAAATGCTCATATGAGCGGGATTCAGACCACCATCAACCATTGTCTTCGCGCGCCTGAGGTTAGCCTGCTGATCCACCGGGGCGTGAGCAATGGCCACATCCAATGCTCTTGGTGCCACCACTGATACGGCTAGTCCGATTGGAGTTTTCTTCGCAACTTCAAAAGCCAGAGGTAAACCGTTCGAGATTACACCGGCAACATCGCCGTGTTTGGCAGAATTGGCTACACGCAAACCAGCCTGCTCATGCTCGGAAATTATCTGTTGGCCAACGCCCATTACTTGTCCGGTGACTTGCTTAGTTCTAGGATCGGTGACGATTCTGCGTCCCGCTTCCACGCCGCTATGGATCAAGTCGCCGGCCTTCTGAGTAGCTTTGCGGGCGGAACTTTTGATGCCGTCCATGAAACCCGATTGACCAAATAGTCCCGAATCAGGAGAAGGTGTCGGAACCGGCTGTTCCGCACCGCCATCAGTGGCCATAAAAAATACCCGTACGAGAGAGAAGAGGTAGGTTGAGCTTAATTTTTAGACTAATCATTGTCAAGGTAAAAACACGTAGTGGAGCGGAAACAAACTGAAATCCGATCGGCTACTCAGTGCGCCCGGAGCTGACAATGACACGCTAAGATCATGGCGCCCTCGTGCCACGGCTTGACACAGCCGCCACGAACTCCCCCATGGAGATTGCCATGCCTCACAACACCGACGACCTGCGCGTCAGAGAGATCAAGGAGCTTGCTCCCCCTTTGCATTTGCTGCGCGAATTCCCCTGCGCGGATCACGCTTCTTCCACAACCCACGACGCGCGTCAGTCGATTCACCGAATTTTGCATGGCGGCAGCGATCGTTTGCTCGTTGTCATCGGTCCCTGTTCGATTCATGACCCGGCGGCCGCCAGAGAGTATGCCGCCCGCCTCAACGGCGAAAGAAAAAGACTAAGTCAGGATCTCGAAATTGTTATGCGAGTCTATTTTGAAAAGCCGCGCACAACTGTTGGTTGGAAAGGCTTGATTAACGATCCGGATCTCGACGGTAGTTTTCAAATCAATAAAGGGCTGCGTATGGCCCGAGAGCTACTTCTCAATATAAATGAATTGGGCGTGCCTGCCGGAAGCGAATATCTGGATCCGATCACCCCTCAATATCTTTCCGATTTGATTAGTTGGGGCGCCATCGGTGCTCGCACGACAGAATCGCAGACGCACCGTGAACTTGCTTCCGGTTTGTCTTGCCCGGTCGGTTTTAAAAACGGCACTGACGGCAATGTAAAAATCGCCATTGATGCTGTCAGGGCCGCGTCCCAACCGCACAATTTTCTCGGTGTCACCAAGGGTGGTATCTCTGCAATCGTTTCGACCAACGGCAACGAAGACTGCCACATCATTCTGCGTGGCGGCAAAGAACCGAATTATCATGCGCAGAATGTTGACGATGCCTGCGCCGAAATGGGTAAATCAGGCATTGCCCAGCGACTGATGATTGATGCCAGCCACGCCAACAGCCAGAAGAAAGCAGAAAATCAAATCTCAGTTTGCGCAGAAATTGGCGAGCAGATAGCCGCTGGCGACACTCGAATTGTAGGCGTTATGATCGAAAGCCATCTGGTGGCGGGTCGCCAGGATCTCGAACCAGGCAAAAAGCTCACCTACGGACAAAGCATCACCGACGGCTGTCTGGGCTGGGACGAGAGCGTGCAAGTTCTGGAAGGGCTGGCCGCCTCCGTTCGCAATCGAAGAATGGAGAGTGCCCGCTCGAGCTTTACGCATTAGAGTAGGCGAGGACCACTCGGACATGTCAATCAGGTATCCTTGTCCGCACTTCGAGCAAGTTGTCAGTTGTGTTCAGGAGATTTTTCGATGAGACCCAGTCAGCAAACTTTGGTATCCCTGAGCGCACTTTTTTTGATGGCCGGGCTTCCAGCGAGTCTGGTGGCGGCTCCAAGTCACAATCAGATTGCTTCCGCCAGCTTGGCAGACGCTGACAAATTTTCCAAACCCGGTGCTGAAGCCGCCGAACTTTTGTCGAAGTACGTGCAAATCGACACCACTAATCCGCCCGGTAATGAACAATCTGGGGCCGAATATCTGGCAAAAATCCTCACCGATAACGGCATCGAAGCAAAAGTTTTGCCCACCGGCGAAACCAATCGCGCTTGTGTCTACGCGCGCCTGAAAGGGTCAGGCAAAAAGAAGGGCGTCGTTCTCCTCAATCACATTGATGTTGTACCGGCAGAGGCCAAAGACTGGAGATATCCGCCGTTCAGCGGGCAAATTCACGATGGCGAATTGTGGGGCCGGGGCGCGCAAGACATGAAGGGGATGGGCATCGTCGAATTAGAAGCGTTTCTCATGCTCAAGCGCGAAGGCATCAAGCTGGATCGAGACGTAATTTTCCTGGCTACGCCTGATGAAGAAGTGGGCGGCGATCATGGCGCCAGATGGGTAAAAGAAAAACATCCAGAGCTCGTCAAAGACGCGGAATTCTTGATCAACGAAGGTGCGAGTATCGATGTCGATGCCAATGGCAAGCCTCTCTACTGGGGAGTGGACGTCGCCGAAAAATCTTTGCTGTGGCTGCAGGTCACAGCCACTGGCGATGCCGGTCACGCCTCCATGCCAATCTATGATTCGGCACCAAACCGATTAGTACGGGGACTGAACAGACTCGTCAATGCTCCAGTTCATTTGACGATACTGCCGGTGGTGCAGCAGTACTTCAGCGAAATAGCCAACTTATCACCGCCGGAATTGCGCAAGGCTTACAAGGATCTCTCGGCGGCGAGCCAGGATCCACAGCAAGTGGAGTTGCTGATGAGGGATAAAAAGAAAGCTGCCATGCTTAGAAGCACGGTATCTTTGACGGTGATGAAGTCAGGCTACAAAACCAATGTCATTCCGGCGGAAGCGTCAGCGCAGTTGGACTGCCGCCTCCTCCCGAACGTAAAGCCCGAAGCATTCATCGCTGAGATCAAATCATTGCTAGGCGACCCCAAATTAGAAGTCTCGATTCTCGCTCGCGAATATGCCGAGCCTTCCCCGGCCAACACA
>CAJCHQ010000258.1 GCA_903970295.1 Bryobacterales bacterium | reverse complement strand
ATTTTTTTGTATGTTCAACGACTCGTTGGGATGAATCCAGGGCTTCCGGTTTCCACTACTCGATTTAACCTTTGCCGGGTCTGGATGGCGTTGATTTCAGCGAAGGCATCTTCCGGCAAAGGATCTATATCGAAATTTTCTCGCGCTCGAGCCGCGCTTTTGGGTGTAGTCAGCATTGCAGTCCCGCGCTGCACCGACCAGGCCAATAATACTTGCGCTGGTGTTTTTCCGATTCGCGCCGCGACTGCCAGAACCACTGGATCTTCCAGCGGACCAGGACGCATGCCGTGTCCCAGAGGAGCAAATGCTAATAATACGATCCCCTTATCTCTGCAAAACTCCAGGAGTTCCGTTTCGGGCAGATAGATGTGGGATTCGACCTGAATCACCGAAGGTTTGATGGTCGCCGCTTCATAAAGCGGTGCGAGCTTTTCCAGACTGATATCTGATAGACCGATAGCGCCGCATTTGCCCTCAGTTTGCAGGCATTCCATTGCGTGCCAAGTATCGAGCAAAGTCACTCCGTCATCGTAGAGAATATTGCCGTCAGCGTCACGCGGATCCGGATTGTCTCCTGGCTGAAAAGCAAATGGCGTATGCATGAGATAAAGGTCTAGATAATCGAGCCCGAGTCTTTCCAAGCTAGCCTCGAATGCTGGCTGAACGCGCTCCGGTCGGTGGTTTGTGTTCCAGAGTTTAGTCGTCATAAAGAGGTCCTGGCGCGTCACAACGCCTGCCGCGAAGCCGCTCTTTAATGCCTCACCAACTTCACGCTCGTTCTGGTAGCGTTCAGCGCAATCGAAATGGCGGTAGCCGGCATCCAGAGCGTCTCTAGTCGCAGTGACAGTCACCGACTTGTCCGCAATCAAAGTGCCGAAACCGGCAGCTGGAATTTCACCGGCACCATGCTTAAGCGGGATTCTCATGGTCCGTAAATCAGCAGTTTTAATCATGAAAAACACCTTCGGTTTCTGAAAACAGAAGCGCCATTTCCATGTCCCCGCGTTTTGTAATTTTGAACCCGAATTTCGTTAATTTTTTATCGGCTGGGCAATAGTTTTTATTCCCAAACGATAGATTGCAGCGTCTTATTGAAGTTCGAAATATTAGCTACGAACGGCAGTTTTTCTGTGGACTGCATAATGATTCGATGAACATCCGTATCGTTGCCGACTTTCTGAGGAATGATCACACCCGTGAGATAGCGTGCGGGTTTCCCGTCAATCGGAAAATGACCGCTGATCGCGAGCGCGTGCTTGCCATTCACCAATTTAGTTTCGAGCCTGTCGATGTGGAAAGTGGCGGCTGCCGGATCGGAATTTGTAAATTGATTGTCGCCTAGTTGGCTGCGGCCGAGCGTCGATGACAGTTGACTGACCTGTGCTTGAAGAGCCTGTTGGCGAGCATGGTCTTGTTTGTACTCTGGCTTGTTTTGCCATGAAGTGTCGTACAAGAGTTTTGACCGATCGGCCAGCAATGAATCTAAATTCTGAGATTCGGAGGGTTGCAGCGTGTTAGTTCGGCGACTAATTGAAATTTCGAGATCCGCGCTTTTGGGGTGCTTGGCAAACCATCGATAGCCACCACCACGGCGCCATGCTTGATCCTCTTTGACAGTCCATCCCCGGGGTAGCTCGACTTGGCGAAAAGTCTGTCCGAGGTTTCGCAGTGTAGTTGTTGCGCTGTCGTAATTTTTGGAAGCAGTCTTTTCAAGGCTTTGATTGATCGAAGATTGTGAATCCGCTATCAGCTCTGGCAAATACCAGTGAGCGTAGTGATGCGGAGCATGTTCTGCCGCGTATTGCACCGTGGGAGATTGGTCGTGGTTTGGTGGCGGTTGGAAATCCATTTTGCTTATCCTCTCCAAGATCCAGCGAACTTCATGCAGCGAACTAACTGATCGACCAAACCTACGAACTTAAATGGGGATCAGCGACTGATCTCGTACAGATCCTTAACCGACATCTGTTTTTGCTGTCCCCATGTGAAAACTGTCGCTTGCCGGGTTTCAGGATCGTATTTATCGATAGCAATTTCATGCGCCCCCGGCTGGCTGTCGGCGCGTCCCGTCAATCGCGGGTCACCACCGTCGACTGAATCGAGTGCAGGAAATTGTTTTTTATTGGACATGTCTTTGAGAAGATTGTGCAGCTCCTCCGGGCTGCCGAACCTGGGTGCTTTGACATTCGGATTGGTGCCAGGCCCGTCTTTCATCATCGACGCGATTCCCAGACGCTGCAATTCTTGATCGGTGTCATAATCCCCGGAACCTGGCATACTCACCGGTTTGCCATCCATTTGTTTAATGGGCTCGCCTGCGTACACGACGCGTTCTCCAGAGTCGCCTTCAGCGAGCGGCGTTTTGCCATCGGATTCGGTTTTTCCAAGTTGAACGTAGCTTTCTCGGAATCGTCCTTTCATATCGTTCATCAAAACGTTATTGGTAATTTGGGTGGCAAAACTACGATCACCATTGGCGGGGTAAGTACCAGTGCTATCCGGGCGGGGCGTCAAAGCACCGGTTTGAGTGACATCTATATCTTTGCCGTCCGGAGCGGTCCAATGCCCTGTGAGCGAAGCTTGTTTGACCATATCGGCTGCGACAGATGGTTTGTTTTGATAGAGCGCATGCTCCATTGCTGAAGGAACACACGTACCATACTGCCCTTGCTGGATAGAATCTGGTCGCGCTGCCTGGTCCAACACTTGTGCAGCCAGCTTGACGCGACCTTCCTGGGGAACTTCACCCTTGTCAGAACTGACCATGTCGTTAACCGATTGATAAGTCTTCGCCACCTCTTCCGGTTTTAATTGATCGCGACTAGCACGGTTTTCAAAAGTGTCCACAGAAGCTCTGAAGTTTTCGCGGAGGCGTTCATCCGGCTGATTCTTGTCGAAGTTTTGGAGCAGCTTTTCTCTGCTGTCGGCAACCTGCTTATCGCCGGAAATCGAGTTTTTACGACCCTCGGATGCGTCGGATCGCAGTTCTGGGCTGAGCGACAACGACGCGTACTGCTCGCCGCGTGTCTTGGCATTGTCTCGCCCGGAACTATTATCTCCATACGCAGTTCCGAAATTTATGCTCTGTCCATCAAAGTGAGCGGAGGGCGGCTTCGCAGTCTCAGTCCATGAATTTCGTGCGGCTAAGTAACTTTCATTTCCAGAGCGGCCAGGAGTGTTTTGCTCGCGAGCTATAGTTGCAGACGCGGTGTTTTCGCGAAAAGAATGGCTGGCTTCTCTTGGACCATCTGATTGACGTGGTTGCTCAAGGGTCATGTCGCCGTATTACCCGCCGTACTTCCTTAGAACTTGGATTAAAGTCTAGGGAAGCATCGTTACAACTTCGTGACCGATTCGCCTCAGGTAATTAGTGGACGATTGATTGTTTCACCTACCATCTTTGGGGGGGTCACTTGCGTACAGGCGCGCGATAGTTGCTTTATCTCGGGCGGAAAGATCTTGCCGCATTCCTTCTGTAACGGAGAAAAACATCACATCTGAGTTATTTGAGCTATGTCCTAAAAGACCGAGTGCATGCCCAACCTCGTGGAGGCAGACGAAATTAACGGATTCGTCGTTCAAATCAATTCCCAGCAAAGGCACTGTCAATACTGTCACTACCGAGTGTTTAATTTCATGATCTGAATAATCACTTTGAGCCTGACCGCCCTCAGCACTCCTGCCACCATTTATGGTTGCTGGTGAATCCGACCAATTGCAAACAATATCTGCGCCGGTTTTGTTATCGACTCGTTGCCACGAGATCGCCTTAGAAGCTTCGGTCCATGCATCGAGCGCTTTTGTCAGGAACCCTTCATACTGCTTTTTGTAGCCCTTGATGCCATCTCCTGTCGCTATAAAAACTTTCAGCGGTTCGCCAGACTTTCGAAAACGACAAAAGTTGCCTCTCGTTGTTTCCGCGAAATAATCGCTTGCATCATTTTGTTTTGCGGTCGGAGCCGGCACGTTCTTTAGATTATTGAGTATTCTTCTGATTGTTGGTGCATCGCTAGCTTTCGGATATAGTTTCAGGTATTTTTCCAGGTATTCGCGAGCTTGCTGAAATTCGCCGATTTGTTGGTGGTAGGCTGCGAGCTGTTCCAACACTCCCGGGTCAGCGGGTGCCAGCGCGTACGCTTTTTTCAAATGAACAAACGCAAGATCAAATTCTCTGAAGTGTTCTAATACAACAGCGAAATTGCCTTGCACATCTTTTGAAATTTTGTTTGGACCGAGCTTGTCCGCTTCCTCTAACAAAGTACGAGCTTCTTGCCATTTGTTTTGCTTGATGCATGTAAGCGCTCGATTCGAAAGATTCACGGCTTTGTCGGTGATTGTATCTGCAGCGTCAGAATGCACCACATCAGTGCGGATCTCTCGTTCGCTAAACGCAGGCATGCAAAATGGAAACCCGTTTACAATGACCGCGGAGACTAATACTATGGAAGTATTGTTCGATTTTGGCATTTGGTTTGGCATAGACCCGTTTTCCTGATTTTATAAACGATGGTGTCAACCACTAAAACTATTCGGATTATTTTACGCTTGGAGCGATCACCACGGCTGTTCCATAACAGACCACAGCTGTAGCAAAATTATCCTTACCCATGGACATCGATTCGTTGTCGAATCGCACACCTATCACGGCATTGGCTCCCATGCCATGCGCACGTCGCATCATGTTGTTGTAAGCCTGCACTCGGGCTTCTTCACAATTCTGACCGTAGGCTGAGATTTGTCCGCCACCAAACATTCCTTGTAGATTAGCTGCCAGATCCTGAACCCCGGTCGGTTCTTTTACCGAAACACCTTCGACCAGTCCGCGATATGCCGTCACCTTGAACCCCTCCACGGACGAACCTGTGGTTATGACGAGGTCCGTTTGAGTGGGAGCCGGCCAGGCAAAAGGAGCCGCCCCGGGAGTGTGTTTCGGCATCTGATATTGCATTGCAGTTTCGCCGGCCTGTTCTGGAATCGAAGTCTGTTGATACGGCATGCGGGCTGGCTGAGTTTGCGGCAAAGGCTGTTGATAAGGCTGCGACTTGCCTGGAGTTGATTGAAGAGCCAAAAGTAACAGCAGTGCCGAGCAAGTGCTCACAGCGTATTGAGCAGCATTATTCTTGAACATTGTTTTCCTCGCGTTTCGGAGAGCCGGAGAAAAAGTCTACCGCAATCGAGTCGTTGGTAGCTTGTTGTTCTGGACGACCTAGGGGTGACGCTTTTGCATTACACAATTTTGTAACTATTTCTGCGCAGGTTGTTTTTATAGTGTTTGTGCGGCAATGAGCAGTACGCTGTTAGCCGGCCGCCAAACCCTCACTCGCTTACCAACTCACCAAGGAGCACAAAAATGCCTCCAGCAGACGCTTTGCATAATGCGCCGCAAGAGAAGCACGCGCCCCACGAAAATCAGGAATATTCTAAAACAGCGGATCACATTAGTAATCTCAATGAGTATCGTCTTACGCGTCACCATGCTGATACTAAAAGTGATCACGACGGAGCGGACGAACACCTCCCAAAATTATCGCTGCACCACGATGGGCAAGAAAAACACGAAACCGGTTCTGCGCAAGGAACCGAAGGAAGTAGGCAACATAATCATAGTGAATCGAAGCAATGGAACGATTCGATGATGGCAAAGCCTGAAGATGCGTATATGGATGATGGTGCGGCTCGGAGTAATTTTTCACCGAGGGCAGTAAACGAAGCTCTGGTGCGCGGCGGGTCAAGTCAGAGCGAGCAGCCACTTACCTTAGCACAGTCTACGACAACTGATGCACCGACGCCTACGCCGATAGCAACAGCATCTGATGCACCCACGCCTATGCCGACGGCAATAGCAACTGATGCACCGACAACTGGAGCAAGTGGTACCGCTCAGAGTGACCTGAATGAATTGAACGTGATAGGGCAGGAACTGAACGTGCTCAACCAGCAGTTTAACTTGCTCGAACAACAGTTTGCCTCATTGGAGTCGGGTAGTTCGACACCGCCAACATCCGACAATCCTGTGCCTCCGTCCACCCCGGTGCCGACAACACCGCCAACATCCGACAATCCAACACCGGTGCCGACAACACCGCCAACTTCGGACAACCCAACACCTGCACCGACTACTCCGCCAACGACAACATCGACAACGCCGGGGGCTTATTCATCACTTGGCCCTAACGGCGAAGTCGCCGGTTCCACAGCTACAACATTTGGCGTAAGCGCGATGCCTGCAGTAACTGAAGCCGCTAATGCATTCTATGTATCCGCTGATGGTAGTGCCAACGGCAATGGCAGCAAGGAGGATCCATTCGCCACACTGCAGCAGGCGCAAAAAGCGATGGAAAAAAGCACCATCAAGACTACGTACGTGGAGGGCGGCACTTATAACCAATCTTCGGCGCTCAACTTAACATCAGCAGACAGCGGTGAATCATTCATCGGCATAGGGGGCAGCAGCAATCCAGCTATCTTGAACGGCGGTGGCACCTCAGGCAGTATCATCTCGATAAATGGTGCTGACAATATCACCGTTGAAGGAATGCAGCTGCAGAACACCCAAAAGAATCTATTTAGCTGGAGTAGCGCCGACGCTGCAATCACGGCGAATAATTCAAGTGGTGATAATTTCAGCTACAACACGATCCAAAATGTCGGAGAGGCTTATTCGCTGGGAGCGGTGACAAATAGCCAATTTGATGGCAATCAAATCAACAACGTTCAACAAGCTATGGCCTTCAACCCTGGGTCCAGCGGCAACACCATCGATAGCAATAGCATTACCAACGTCAGTAATCTTACTGGCGGAAACGATGTGGGAGCAATCAATCTAGACGCTGCCACTAACAGCACGATTAGCAATAACTACATAGAAAATACGCAAGAGGCCGGGATCGAGTTGGAGAATTGGGGTGGCGTCAGCCCCATCGGCAACTCTATCGTCGGAAACACAGTCATCAATTCCAACACCGCCGCTACCCCGTCCTCCTCGTACGATGCAACCGGCTCGAACCCGTC
>CAJCHQ010000257.1 GCA_903970295.1 Bryobacterales bacterium | reverse complement strand
TTGGAATATACCGCAGATACGGTTATGACTTTCGCGGCTATGCGCGGGCTTCAATGCGCCGCCGCATTCTGCTTTTTGTCAAAAACGAGAGGCTGGATTCGATTTCGGCATTGCAGGAGAAGGTGTTGCATGAGCCGTCATGCATGGATAGATTTGTTCTTTCGCTCACCGTCAATGTGACGGCGTTGTTTCGAGATCCTGCCTTTTTCCTGGCTCTGCGTCAGAAAGTGGTGCCATTGCTCAAAACTTATCCGCTTGTGCGAATTTGGAACGCCGGTTGTGCTTCAGGCGAGGAAGCCTACTCGATGGCGATTATGCTGCAGGAGGAAGGGCTGTACGAAAGGTGTCGGATCTATGCCACCGACATGAATGAAGCCGTGTTGCGCAAAGCAAAAACCGGCATCTTCCACATCTCGCAAATGAAAGAATATACCGACAACTATATGCAAGCCGGGGGTGCGCGAGCATTTTCTGAGTATTACACCGCGAAATACGACCACGTCTTACTGAATCAAAATCTGCGCAAGAACATCGTCTTTGCCCAGCATAATTTGGTCACCGATCGCTCATTCAACGAATTCAATCTCATCCTGATTCGTAATGTGCTGATCTATTTCAATGACGAGTTGAGAGCAAAAGTCTTGTCTCTGGTGCATCAGAGCCTCAGCCCTTTCGGGATGCTTGCTCTGGGCCGGCGAGAGACACTGAGACACACCGATCACGAAGCGCGCTACGATGAATTAGATGCACAGGAAAAACTATATCGAAGGACTGCTTAATGTCTTACGACCTGATTATCGCCGGATGCTCTCTGGGTGGACTGAATGCCATGCAGATCCTGTTGGCCGGATTGGGTCGGGATTTTTCCACGCCGATTATTCTAGTTCAGCATCGTGACAAAAATCCGGGTGCGTTGCTGAGTAGAATTTTGCAGCGATATACGCATTTGCAGATCGTCGATGCCGATGATAAAGACATCATCGAGCAAGGCAAGCTCTATTTAGCTCCCGCCGGATATCATTTGTTAGTCGATGAGCAGGCAATTTCGTTGTCGACGGAACTGCCGATAAAGCATGCTCAGCCATCGATCGATGCTGCTTTCGAGAGCGCAGCCCTCGCTTATAACGAACGCTTGATTGGCGTCGCTCTCACCAGCTCATCCGCAGACGGCGCCCAGGGAGCGAGTGCCATCGAGACTCGTGGCGGATTGGTGATTGTGCAGGACCCACAGACTGCCGAGAACGCGACCCTGGCCAAGGCCGTGCTCAACTCAACAAGTCATGCGCAGCTTGTGCCGCTCGTTGAGATCGGCTCGAGATTGACCAGGCTTTGCAATGCCAAAGGGGGGACAGATGGAATCAGAGCGTCCCGCTAATATTCTTGTGGTTGATGACCAGGCCGAGAATTTGTTGGCATTGGAAGCCGTGCTGGTGGATCCGGCATATCACATTGTGAGAGCGCGATCCGGGCGTGATGCCCTCAAGTGTTTGCTAGAGCAGGAATTCGCTATCGTCATTCTTGATGTGCAAATGCCGGACATGAATGGCTTCGAGCTTGCTTCCTCGATGCGACAGCGAGCGATCACCAAGCATACGCCGATCATTTTTTTGACAGCGATGTATACCGAAGATGCTGATGCGGCCCTGGCTTATTCGTTAGGTGCGGTCGATTTCATAACCAAGCCATTCGTGCCTGAAGTGCTCAAATCAAAAGTGCAAGTCTTTGTCGAGCTGTATAAAAAGACTCTGGAGATAAAAAGGCAAGCCGAGCTGCTCGCTGAAAAAGAAAGAGAACGATTAGAAGCAGAAAAGCATTTAATTCAAGAAGAACTTCTGCGCAAAGAAATGGAGAGCCAGCTTCTGGCTGAACGGGGTCGTCAATTAGCCAAGTCAGACCAAATGAAGACCGAATTTCTGGCCAATATGAGCCATGAGATCCGCACGCCGATCAATGGCGTCATGGGCATGGCCGAGTTGTTGTTGCACACTCCGATGACAACCGAACAACGAGAGTTTGCCCAAATCATTCGCGAGTCGGCTCAGGCTCTTTTGTCGATTATCAACGATATTCTCGACTTATCGAAGATCGAAGCGGGCAAACTTGATCTCGACGCAACCGATTTCCATCTGATCACCCTTGTAGAGGCAACAACCGAGCTGATCGCTGAAACTGCTAGAGAAAAGAAACTGACGGTGATGACTTTCATCGATCCGGAGATTCCCCTCTATCTTTTTGGTGACGCTGGTCGGCTGCGCCAGGTGTTGTTGAATCTGATCGGCAATGCCATGAAATTTACGAGCAAAGGCGAAGTCACGATTCGAGCCACTGTCGGTGCAACTCCACACGAAGAAAACCAATTCAACGTGCATTTCAGTGTCAGTGATACAGGCATCGGGCTATCCGATGAATCTCTAGTCAAATTGTTCCGACCATTTCAACAAGCCGATGGATCGACTACTCGCAAATTTGGTGGCACCGGCCTTGGACTTTCAATTTCTAAACGTCTGGTCGAGATGATGGGTGGCGAAATTGGCGTGGAGAGCGAATCTGGACAAGGTTCGACCTTCTGGTTCGAATTGCCTTTCGGGATCGGCAAGCAAGTTGATGAAGTGCCTTTCGATAAGCATGGCTTCGAGCGCAAGAAGATTTTGGTCGTCGACGATCACGATAGCGCCAGAACGATTATGCAGACATACATCAACTCCTGGGGTATGCAATGTGATACCGCTGCCAGTGGTGCTGATGCCCTGCAAGCGATCAAGCGCGAAGCTTACTTGGGTGCGCCTTATGACGTTGTCATCACTGATTTGATCATGCCCGATATGGACGGCTTCACCCTGCTGGAAAGTGTCAAGGGTAATGATTCGTGTGCCCACACCAAGTTGGTTCTTTGCACCGGATATGATGCCAGCGGGCAAGCTGAGAAAGCGCTAGAGCATGGCTTTGCCGCATATATGCTCAAGCCGATCCAGCAGTCGCGCTTGTTCAATTCGATTGCCAAAGCGGTTTCGGACAGCTATGTCGTCCGTGAAAGGCACATCAATGCGATAGTTCCTCTCGACGATCGGATGTCTTATTCCGATCCCAGTTTGCAGTCACTGCTAATTCTTTTGGCTGAAGATAATGTCGTCAACCAAAAAGTTGCGCTCTCCCAATTGCGCACTCTCGGTCTTTCGGCGGTCACCGTCAATGACGGAAAAGCGGCGGTGGAAGAGGCTGCCCGGCGATCCTATGCGCTAATACTCATGGATTGTCAGATGCCCGAAATGGATGGACTGGAAGCGACTCGCAAAATTCGCCAGGCTGAGCAAGGTAACGGCAGGCGCGTGCCAATCGTTGGCCTGACCGCCCACGCCATGGAAGGCGATCGCGAAAGGTGTCTCGCCGCTGGAATGGATGATTATCTTAGCAAGCCAATTTCTCTCGATCGATTGTCGCGGGTTTTGAAAAAATGGTTGCTTGGTCGAGAGATTGGTAATTTGAGTGTGACTCCACCGCCATGCGCAGAGTTTGAACAGGCCATTGATAACGAACTAATGGAAGAATTGAGCCCCGTCTTCATCTCATCTACTGAGAATTGTTTGATGCGGTTGGCTCAGGCCACCAGTGAGCAAATTGAAGCTGCCGCCCTGGACGCTGCGCACGAACTAAAAGGTTCTGCCCTGGCGATCGGAGCGTTGAGAATGGCAAAACTGTGCGAGCAAATTGAATCTGCCGCTAAAGCGAGTGACTTCGCTTCGATCAATCAATTGCTCGAGCACTTGAATGAGTCTTTCGCGAAAGTTCAGGTAATTATGCAAGAGTGCCTGACCAGCGGTCAGACTGCGTAAGCTTTTACACGGCAAGGGCATAACGAAGCTGTCACTCATTATTTCGGTGCGTCTTTGCTATTCCTCAATGAGTCGAGCCCTTTTCGCATTTCACTGGCCTGAATAACGCCATCGCCGTTTGCGTCGAATTTCCTGAAATAGTCCACAGCAGCTTGTTCTTCCGTTGGAGCGTCTATTTTTTCGCTATGATCTTTGTCGAAAACCGATACCAGCCCTTTACCTGCAAAAATATTTAGAGGGAATATTACCGCGTCAATTTTTTTCATTATATCTTCATAGGTGAACGAGGCAGGCTCGTTTTTTATTGGCAGCAATGGGTAAGTGGTGCTCCGATACAGTAGTGCCCACCCTGCCCAAACGTAAGATGCTTATTGTTTGGA
>CAJCHQ010000256.1 GCA_903970295.1 Bryobacterales bacterium | reverse complement strand
TGAAGCCGGAAAACATCATGTTGAGTAAGAACGGCGGGCAAGATGATTGGGTCACTCTGGTCGACTTCGGTTTGTCCAAATTGCGCGATCCTAAAAAAGAAGAAGAAAATCTGCACATCACCAAAGTCGGTGACGTTTGCGGCAGTCCCCCATACATGAGCCCCGAACAATGTTTATCATCTCTGATTGTCGACCCGCGCAGCGACATTTACTCGTTGGCGATCTGTGTTTATGAGACGCTTTCCGCCAAGCTTCCCTTTGCCGCAAAATCAGCGATCGAAATGCTCGATTGCCATCTCTACGCCACGCCGATTCCGTTCAATCAGTCGACCCCAGAACTGAAAGTCTGTTCTGAATTGACGCATGTTTTGAGCAAGGCCTTGCAAAAAGATCCGGAAAAACGGCATCAAACGATCGAAGAATTTGGGCAAGAACTGCGCGATGCCTGCCGC
This sequence comes from Bryobacterales bacterium, assembly GCA_903970295.1. The sequence goes on along the minus strand of CAJCHQ010000256.1, from coordinate 3,999 downwards.
CGCGATGCCCTTAAATTTAGAACGGCAAAACATCGCGTGGAAATTTCATCCTATAGCGATTTGATGAGCGAAGCTGAAGCACTACGTCAGCAAGCGCTTTCTGACTCACGTTTGAGTAAGAAGACACCAATCGACGGTGTGCAATTCGTCAACAGCACCACATCCACGGTCATGGAAATGCCCAAAGGCGAAGGCGAGTCGAAGAATCCGGCTTGGCTCAGCCGGATCAAGGGAGCTGTGGGCACGCGCAAAAGGAACGGCAGCAAACCTGAGGTCGAGGAAGAGCAAGCTCTGGAAGCGGATTCCAGCTCGCATGACACCTGCCCTTACTGTTCGAGCCCAATCCAGCCGGGCATTAAATTCTGCATCTCTTGCCAGCATCAACTGGTATCGCCGCAAGATCTGGCTAAATTGCGCACCGCCAAAGGCGGTTATAACATGGGTCCCAAAAATGGGCGCCCGGCTGCAGAGAGCATTGCTTTCAGCAAGCGTTCCAAGAATTCATTGAATAATTCCGGCCTTCCAGTCGCCCAAAAAGCCATTATCTTTCTGCTGGTCGTCGGTTGTGTTGCCCTGTACTTATACACCAATCACGATTTGCAGTCATCGCTAAAACGCATGGTGGCAACGGCCAATCCGACCCCGACGCAGACTCCAGACCCGCACCCGAATACGACTGCGCAGGCGCCAAGGCACGGATCGCGTTCAAGAAGGTAACTGGCTCCCAGCTAGAGCAGAGAGTGTGCTCTATTAGCTCGGCACGAATTTGCTCTTCATGTTTTGACCGATGCGAAAACCTTGCACTAGATTGGTGCGAGTCAGCTGGTACAGCTCGTGGAGGGCGTCTTGATCGTTGATACCATGTTTTTCTGCGATCGCATTTACTTGTTGCATAGCGATTGCAGAAAAGTACACGAGAACTTCTTCTCTAACTTCGCCTCGGCCCTGATTAGGTAAGCGCAATACCGCTTTGCCGAAATCATTATTGACAGCATCGACAATTTCTTGGCTGAGAATTTCGCTGTAAAACGTATCAGTTTTTCTGCCCATTTTTCCTCTTCAAGAACAACAGCTGATGACGGACAACAAGCTCATTCGATCGCATCGAAGGCTCGACGAACTGCTTTGATGTCCTGCCACATTAGCCATTTGGGACTGCCTACCTCTCGTGAATCATTGCGCAGCAAGTACGAGGGATGAAATACTGGCATTACTTTAGCATCGTTTTTGAAATCGAACCATTTTCCGCGCAATCTGCTGATAGGATCTTTAACTTGCAAAACGGCTTGCACAGCCGTGGATCCGGCGAGCAGTATCAGTTTTGGTTGGACAAATTTCAGCTGCGCATCCAGATATGGACGACATGCATTCATCTCCTCCCTGGTGGGGACGCGGTTCTGGGGCGGGCGACACTTAACAATGTTGCAGATATAGATTTCGTTGCGGTGAAGATTTACAGACTCTAAGATTTTGTCGAGCAGCTGTCCGGCCCGACCGACAAACGGCAGCCCGGTTTCGTCTTCGGTGCGACCGGGTGCTTCGCCGATGATCATAAGTTTCGCTTCAGGATTGCCCTGGGCGAAGACTACATTTTGTCGACTCGAGCACAGACTGCAAGCCTGACAGATCATGGCCGCAGACCTGGCTGCTTCCAGAGTTTCGAAAACGGCACCAGAATCGATGTCATTCATCTGTACTGTTGAAGACATTTATTTTATTGCTCTAATTGAATTTCTAAGTTTATCCGGATGGCGTCAGCAAGCTCTGTGAAGTGCTCTGAGTGGCTAAGAGTGTTTGTTTGGCTAAATCTTGAACGAGGAGTTTCGTCAGCAGTTCCAGAGGCACTTGTTTGACCGCAGGAATTGGCTGGCCAAGGCATTTAGCCGCTGAATTGGCAAATGCGTCTGGATCGCCAGTGACAAAGAATTCCGTGTTGAATGATACATCTTCGAACTGATTGAATTCCAGTTGCGAAGTCTCACTTACAAAACGTTGCAGCACACCTTTACCGCTGTTCGTCAGAATTTCAGCTGGATCGATCAAAGTGATGGTTGAGCCAGCTAGTCGCTCGATTGCATTTCTCAAGAACGGAAAGTGAGTACAACCGAGGATCAGTGCATCTACTTTTTGCTCTTGCATCTCTTTGACATAACGACTGAGAATGACCATTGTCGCCGGGTCATCAAATTTGCCCGACTCGATAATGGGCACTAGTTCCGGACAGCCGATTTCGAGAACATCGATTGCCGGTGTTAATTTCTGGATCGCTTTGCTGAAGGCTTTGCTTTTCACGGTGGATGCGGTGGCCATGACACCGACCTTGGTGGCATTCTTGGCTGCGTACGCTGCTGTCGATGAGATCAGATCTAACACCGGCACCGACGCTAACTGACGGGCGGCGTCGTAGGCTAGAGCGGCGCTTGTGTTGCAGGCCATCACAATCGCGTCGACCTGTTGCAGATTCAACCAGGTGACGATTTCTTGGACATAAACTGATATTTCAGGCTGAGTGCGATTGCCATAAGGGCAGCGAGCGGTGTCGCCGAAGTAGACAAATTTGACGTCTTGCCCATTGCCTGTGGCAAAACTCTGCAACTGCCTGAGAACCGAAAGCCCGCCTACCCCCGAATCGAACAAACCAATACGCGAGCAGTTTTGCAAGACTTCGTGGCTAAGATTTGTCAGTGGCTGCCCGTTCAAAGATGACTCCTACACAGGGCCGAGGCGTTAGCGCGTCTCGTTTGGTCTGTAGTTGCAGGTGTTTGCGATGCGTTCATGGTTGGACTTACCGGCTGTCTTGTTGGTTCCCACTGTGGTAGCTGAAAAATTAGCTGGAGTGCCGTCGTTTGCCTTCTCGATTCCGCCTGTTCTCTGCAGAGCTAAACGCTTATCTAAATAGAGCATAACACCCTGCTCTAGTGCTTCAGCAACCTTTGCCTGGTAATCAGAAGAGATTAATTTGTCTCTTTCCTCTTTGTTGGAAATAAACCCAACTTCGGCTAAAACTGCCGGTACCGGTGTGTTTCTTATCACGTAAAATCGGGCTTTACGAATCGAACGGTCAGGCGCTTCAAGCCCCGCTACGAGCCGCTCATGAATCGAATCTGCGAGCAGTTTGCTTTGCTCGGTTTGATAATAGGTTTCAATTCCGTGGATGTCGTTAGCGCTTTCCATGGCATTAATGTGCACACTCAAAAAAAGTGTGGGATTGAGATTGTTCGTGATTTTTACACGATCTTCGAGTGAGACAAAGGTATCATCGGCCCGAGTCAAAACGACTTTGGTGCCCCTGGCCTCGAGCATGCTTCTCAATTTGGCGACGATGCCCATGGTGATCTCTTTCTCCTGGACGTCACCGCGTTGAGCGCCTGGATCGCTGCCGCCATGGCCGGCATCGAGCACCACAACCGTTCCGCCTGGCATATTCTGCATACGAAGATCGGCCGCTGCCGCGGTCAAATCGCTGGCTGTCCGCGAAAGCCTGACGCTGAAGCTATCGCAGTCTCCCCCCATTCTTTCTCTGGTCAAGATTTGCCCATCACTCAAATCCAATACCAGGCGAGTTTTAGTTTCGTCATCGGGCTGGCCGACCCGAATTGACCGCACAAAAGATGATGTCGAAAGATCCGGCAAGCTGGCATTGGTGAGTTCAGTGCAATTCGAGAAATCGATCACGTATCGCTCTGGATCATGCAAGCGGAAAGTCGTGTAAGCCAAAGGGTGAGACGCTTTGACGGTCAGACGCAAGGCTTCGCCGGCGGGGTCAGCGCTGAAATTCTCGGAACTGGCAGTAATTGTCACCGCAGGCAAATCCTGAAACTGCCCGTCCGCGGCAGGCGGCGCCGTTTGGTCGGGCAGTCTTTCCGGCGCAGCAGTAGGCGGCGCTTGCCTTTTTATTGGAGGCGCCAGAGGAATGATATGAGGGATCAGATCAGATTTGCTCAAAGATTTTTCGCTGCCACGCCAATTAGTTATGGCTGGTCGGCTACTGACCGCATT
>CAJCHQ010000255.1 GCA_903970295.1 Bryobacterales bacterium | reverse complement strand
CTGTTCTTCGAATGCGGCAGACATTTCCACTTGGTCTATATCGCCAAACGGTCTGAGTAATTTGCCGGTCGGGCCGATGGAGCCCGCGACGAAAGTCGGATGCCCGGCTACTTCTCGCGCATTGCGAGCAATTTTCGCCGCCCAAACATTGACTTTCCAAACTTGATCGGCAAGACCGAAGGCAGTCAAACGAAAGCGGTTGCCGGAAAATGAATTAGTTTCGATTACGTCGGCGCCGGCATTTATATAATCGATGTGCACTTGCTGAACGATGTCTTGCCTCGTAACATTCAAATGCTCAAAGCTGGCCTCAGGCAGTTGTCCGCGGCTGTAAAGTAACGTGCCCATTGCACCGTCCGCCAAAAGCGGTCTTTCTTTTAACGCCTGAAGAAAAGGATGAGTCATCGGCTGCCTTACGCCCAAGCTAAGTAGTGTATTCCCACAGTCGGTCTGGCTGCGATTCTATCATGCTCGCAGCAGCAAAGCGCCTGGGGGGCAGACCTGCTAAGATAGCCCGTCAAGATGTCTTTCGTATTCAGGTAACTCTAAGAAGCTTATTTGCCGTGGCCACTGACCCGCAGTTCATTCGCAATTTCTCGATCATCGCGCACATAGACCATGGCAAGTCGACGCTCGCGGATCGGTTATTGGAGACGACAAAAACTATTTCGAAGCGCGAAATGCAAGAGCAGGTGCTCGATACGATGGATATCGAGCGTGAGCGCGGCATCACCATTAAAGCGCAGCCTGCCCGAATGGAATATCTCAGTCTGGCCGGGCAGCAGTATGTGCTCAATCTCATCGATACACCCGGGCACGTAGATTTCGGTTACGAAGTATCAAGAAGTTTGGCCGCTTGCGAAGGTGCCCTCCTCGTCATTGATGCCACCCAAGGAGTCGAGGCGCAAACGCTAGCCAATGTTCATCTTGCGCTGGAGAATAATCTCGAGATTGTCCCCGTTATCAATAAAATCGATTTGCCCAGTTCCGAGCCCGAGCGAATTCGTGAAGAAATCGAAGAAGTTATCGGTTTGCCTGCTCAAGATGCTGTTCTTGCCAGTGCTAAAAACAACATTGGCATCATCGAAGTTCTGGAAGCGATTATAAAACACATTCCGCCGCCCGCGAATACGATCGCCAACCCTTTGAGGGCTCTGGTTTTCGATAGCTATTACGAAAGTTATCGCGGCATCATTGTCTATTTTCGTGTTAAAGATGGTGAGATCCGCGTCGGCGACAAAATCACATTCATGTTCAACGAGAAGTCGTTTGAAATTACTGAGTTGGGAATATTGCGACCGCAACAAGTCAAAGTCGATCGACTCGGTCCCGGCGAAGTCGGCTATCTGGCTGCCTCAATCAAAGAAGTGGATACACTCGTCGGCGATACCATAACGCTCACCGATAACCCGGCGGCTGAAGCTTTGCCCGGTTATCGACCGGCCAAACCCATGGTCTATGCCGGTCTCTATCCCGTTGATAACGATCAATATCCGGATCTGCGTGAAGCTCTCGACAAGCTCAAGCTAAATGATTCTTCTCTATTTTTCGAGCCTGAGACATCGGATGCCCTCGGCTTCGGCTTCCGCTGCGGTTTCTTAGGTCTGCTCCATATGGAAATCATTCAGGAAAGGCTCGAGCGTGAGTATTCCATTAATATGATCACGACCGCTCCGTCGGTTGTTTATCGCGTTACCAAAACAGACGGCACAGTTTTAATGGTCGAGAATCCGGCCAAATTGCCTGACCCGAATTATCGAGAAAAAATCGAGGAGCCTTATGTGTCGGCTAGCCTGATCGTGCCGAACGAATTTGTCGGCCCGCTGATGGAGTTGTGTCAGGGCCGTCGCGGCATTTTTATCGACATGAAATATCTCGATCCCAGGCGCGCCATGCTCCAATACGAATTGCCACTGGCCGAAATCATCACCGACTTCTTCGACCAGATGAAATCGCGCTCTCGTGGTTATGCCAGTCTCGATTATCACTTCCACGAGTATCGCGAATCTCGCCTGGTCAAGCTGGATATTCTAATCGGTGGCGATCCCTGTGATGCACTTTCAGCGATCGTCCACTTCGAACGAGCGCAAAGCAGTGGTCGTATGTTTGCCGAGAAATTGAAAAAGCTGATTCCTCGCCAGATGTTCGATGTGCCGATTCAAGCTGCAATCGGGGGCAAGATTGTCGCTCGCGAGAATATTTCAGCTCAACGCAAGAACGTATTGTCCAAATGCTATGGTGGCGATATTTCGCGTAAACGCAAATTGCTCGAGAAACAAAAGGAAGGGAAAAAGCGCATGAAGTCTGTCGGTAAAGTAGAAATACCGCAAGAGGCATTCATGGCATTGCTCAAGCTCGAAGACTGAGGTGGTCTGACATTGGGGCTGACTTAGGGAGTAGGTGATGTCTGAGTCGCGAGAGAATTGTTTCCAGACAGCGGTGGTTACTTCGATCCGCAATGTTCTTTGTAATTCACTTTTATGCGCGAAGACTTTGTTCAAGGCCACAGTCTTGTTAGTGACCTTAATCCCTCTGGTCACGTCAGTTGCCTTTGCCGCACCGGGCTCGCCAGCTGCCGATAAGGACAAGCCGGATTTTGTCGTCACACAAAAAAGCACACGTTTGGGCGATACCTATTTGTACATATCGCCTCTAGGATTTCAGATGACCAATCCAAATTCTGGATTCACAATGTCGAGTCGCGCTCCCGACTGGCAAATTTTCATGTACAACAAACACTCTCAGCTCTACTACCAGAGCTCGATCGAAGCCTGGGGTCGCGACACGCTGATCGAGACAGGCTACGACGAATGGGGACCCGGCGCTAAATGGGTGAAAAAAGGGGTTGAAAAAATTTGCGGATATAAAGGCACTGTTTATACGATCAATGGTCAAATGCATACACACCAAGCCAATGGCACGGTGGTTGTGCAAAAAGAAACAGTGGGAGCGATTTACACCCTCGCCGAGGGATATGTAATCAATCCAAAATTAGCTAAATTGATGAATGTCGTCTTCAATCTGCCCTTGAACCCGGGTATTCCACTGCGTCTGGTCTATGTCAGCGACACCGGTGCTAAAAGATCGGTTCTTGACACTTATCGTGTCGATCGCTGCAAACTGAGCGTCGAGAATTTCAATCTCCCTGTCGGCTACAGGCTCGCTCACAGTCGCGCCGAAGTGATGGTCGACCCTCAACAGATGCAGATGTTGCAGAAGTTTGCCAGCGCTGCTGATATGCGTGACCCGAAAGCGGTCGAAGCCATGCGCGCTATGCTCAATAAAAATGCCTACAGTAAGAGAGTCGACCCGAGCAAACAAGGCGGTGCCCAAACGTTGAGTCCAGAGATGATGCAGAGGCTGATGGACATGTATAAGCAGCAACACGGAACTAAGTAGCCGTCGGGAGGGAGTTTGATGGCCAAGCGCAAGAATAAAGACCTCCGGGGAGCCAACGACCGGGGTGACGAGCAATTTCCGGAGCGAGAATCTCTGCAAGAGAAAATTCTGCGCCATCTAGACCCGGAAGAGGAAAAGCGGCTGGCCGCAGCCGGTCGGCGTTTGCTGATCGATACGTGGAAAGCACGAAACTTGCTCTACAGCGAGTTATTCGGCAAGTACTCATGGGTTTCTCCCGAGAACTACGGGCCACCATCGTCTCAGATCGAAGAGAGACCTGAGCCGGATGCCGGTGGCTCCGGAGATCCTGGCGATCCCGGTCTCGCCGATCAGCATTTAGCTGTGCTCGCCTACGGACCGGATCCGCAGCGACCTTACTGGACATATGTCACCGCTGGTTTGTGCACGCCGTGGCTGCAAACCGAGCCTGATGAAGTGTCGGGCTTCGGCTGCGAATTGATGATCAAGTCGCCTGTGGACTCGCCCTGGGCCGCAAAAATATTGCGGAGCATGGCTTTCTATATTTTCAATCATGCAGGCACCATCAGCCCTGGTGTGAGAATCGCTCTGCATGCGCCAATTGCTCCAGGCTCAGACTCCAATGTGCGCAATCTATTTGTCTGGTACGCCGACGAGGCCCCTGACTGCTGGTATCAACTGCCTGCCGGCGGATTCGGTTTGTTTACGGCTGTCGGCATCACCGATGATGAACTGGCTTTTGCCGAATCAATAGAGGAATATGGCACGTGGTGCATTCAGGAAGTTCTTCGCAAAACTGGTATTGGGCAGGTTTCTGATCCTGAACGACAATCCGTCATGGAAATCAAAGACATCGACCAAATTCTCAGCAGTGTCAAAACCTTCAGCGACAATTTTCGGCTGTCGGGAATTGCTGACTTGACTCAATAGTCGGTCACTGCTTAGCTGGCGACACCAGCGGCGGTGACGATTGGTTGTTTGCCGTTGCGCAGGACTTCATTCGTCTGCCAGTAACGCTGACGGTTCGCGTTGTAGAATTCGATCGTCTTAGCCAGACCGTCCGCCAGAGTGGTCGTTGGTCTCCAACCGGCGATGCGCTGAATTTTGGAAACATCGGAATAGAAATCTCCGGGTTCTTGAGCCTTGCGCTCAACAGAAAATTCGGCGAAGTTCCATGAACCCTGCCCGGCCACGTCGATAATCGTCTTCACTAATTCGAGAAAGCTGACCGGGATGTCGGAACCGACATTGAAAATCTCGCCGTACGCTTGCGGAGTGTTCGCTACTCTCAAAATGGCATCGACAGTATCTTCCACGTAGCAGAAGTCGCGCAGAATGCTGCCATCGCCGAATACTTGAATCGGTGTGTTGTCCATGGCCAGCCGGACGAACCAATTGCAAACACCGAAACGCGAATGTTGCATTTGCGAACGGGGACCGTAGATATTGCTCAGTCTCAATAAAACTGAACGCACACCGTGCACGTCGTTATAGACCTTAATGATTTTCTCCGCCGTCAGGTTGGAGATTTCATAAATACCTTTGGGATTGGTCGGTGCCTCTTCGTTCACGGGCAATGAGACTGAGGGACCATATTGTCCGCGGGTGCCGGTGTAGACCACGATTGCGTTAGGATTGTGCTTGCGCAACGCTTCCATCAACACGGCAGTGCCTGTGATGTTCATCTCGATGTCCGGAAACGGGTTGGACAGACTCATCAAGTGACATACCTGACCGGCCAGGTGGAAGATGTA
>CAJCHQ010000254.1 GCA_903970295.1 Bryobacterales bacterium | reverse complement strand
TCAGGAAAGTTGCGCATCGAGAAATCGAAATTCTCAGTGCAAAAGTTGCTTCATGGCACCAGAGATTCCTTTGCCGATGTGGCCAGTCGAAAGGGTTTACGTATCGAGTATTCAATCGGCAAGGATGTCCCCGAAATTGTTTCGGGTGATGAATTGCGAATTCGCCAGGTGCTCTCAGGTCTGATTAACAATGCTGTCAAGTTTTCCGAGCGCGGTACAATTCAAATTCAAGCTCAACTGGTCAAAAAGTTTGATGACATGGCCGTTGTGCGTTTCGTAGTGAAAGATTCAGGAATAGGGATAGCGGTGTCCGAGCAGGAACGCATCTTCATGCCGTTTGTACAGGTAGACGGTTCAAGTACACGGCGATACGGTGGCGTTGGATTGGGCTTGCCTATCTGCAAGTTACTCGTGCAACTGATGTCAGGTTCGATGTCGCTTACGAGTTCGGCTGGCAAGGGCTCCAGTTTTTCTTTCAATCTGCCTCTCGAGGTCAAAAGCTAAATCATGCTAGACGGTAAAATGATTTTAGTAGTTGAAGACGATGACACTCTCCGCCTTCTTGCAACCAAGCAGTTGGCTAAGCTCGGTTTTACAGGGCATGCTGCGGCAGACGGCTCTGAAGCAGTAGAGAAAACCAGAACTGTTCCATACAGTTTGATTCTGATGGACGTTCAGATGCCCAGAATGGATGGGCTGGAAGCGACCACAGCGATCCGCAAGCTCGAGGAAGTGAAACACAACAGACGTGTTCCAATTATCGCTATGACCGCTAATCCTGACCGGGAGAGATGCTTGAAAGCTGGGATGGACGATTTTATTTTTAAACCAGTTTTGCTTGCTCAGCTCAGGGACCTTCTCGAGCGCTGGGTGCCGGATCCTGCAAAGGCTGAAAAGATTTAAGGTGCTCAGACTTTAAGTGACAAACAGAGCTCCCTTTCAAAGCGGTCTTGCTGTGCTAATCTAAGGTTTTCCCCACGAACTTTGTGGTTCCAATTGAACGAGCAATCAAACCAGAGCCAGCCCCTGATTCTAGTGGTAGATGACAACGCCACGATGCGCAAGCTTGTGACGGCGCAACTAAGCAAACTTGGATACTCATCAGATACCGCTGTCGATGGTCAAGAAGCGCTGAGCAAGACTGCAGCTCATCAATATAAAATGGTTCTCATGGATGTTCAGATGCCAACAATGGATGGCATTGAAGCGACTGCCAAACTGCGAGAGCGCGAGGCGGCAGCGAATGTTCATACGACGATAGTGGCTCTGACAGGTCATTGCAGTCGCACAGATTGCATCGCTGCGGGCATGGACGACTATGTGGCGAAGCCTATGAATATTGCAACGTTGAAAAAGATAGTCGAGAAATGGGTCGCTCAGCCGCGTCTTGCGTAGCCTGGTTAGCGGGGCTACGATGGTGCTAAGAGCGGGAAGCGACAAGTGATGTTATGGCGGCAGAAGAAAAGAAGAAA
>CAJCHQ010000253.1 GCA_903970295.1 Bryobacterales bacterium | reverse complement strand
GCTGCTGTGCGCTTTCCGTACAATTCGTCATTTAGAAAGACCTCTGCTTTTGACTTGATCAATGTGTTGCAACACTGATTCTGAGCCATTTTCAGAGGTCTTTCAATCTTTGACTACTTACCCTTCATGAATAATCCGGGTATCAAAGCTCGCGAACATGTCGCGAACCGAATCAAATCGATCAAATCCTCACCATGAGCAAGCTAACGCCAACCGGGCGAGCCTTCAGGCGGTTGTAAAGAAGTCGTAATTATAATTCTTATGCTGCCTGAGTAGCTGCGACTCTGATAGCCAAAAGATACGTTTTTATCTCTTCCAATTCTCTAAAACCTCTTCCAGCAACCATTTAATCACTGACACTCACTATCCAATACCTTCTCTAAGTTCGGTTGTGCTAGACCGGCTTCGAGACATTCTTCGAGGAGATTTTTATGAAACAGTTCTTAGTTGCCTGTCTGTATGCAATCGCCGGCGTAGTCTCGCTGACCCTGATCGCCGCTTGGGTCCACGAGTACACCTACAGGTACAGCCAGGAACGCAACGCCTTCGGACCGCCGTACAAAAAATACGGACGGCGTTTTTGGCTGACGGCACTAATCGGTGTGACAGGTCTTCTCGACTTGACGGTCGGCAACCGCAAGTGGGGCATCGGTCTGTCTATCGCCTTCGCGCTGCTGATTATGCCTGTCGTCCTCAATGCTCTCGTAGTAATTGGCAGAATGGCGCGAGCGGCTTACTATCGATTTTGCTTGAACAGAGTCAGCAATCCGCTCCTGGACATCTACAACGCTGGACCACGCGGCACAGATGACGAGCCTTTCCTCGGCGCCTTGCGCACAGTGGCGAAATACGCATGGGCAGTGCCAAATCCGGAAGCAGTGTCTCTCATTGCCTCCAAGGGCCCCATTGTCGAAATCGGAGCAGGTACGGGCTACTGGTCCTGGATGTTATGGCAGGCAGGAGTAGATGTCGTCGCTTATGACCAATCTCCGGGTCCAACTCTGCGCAACAAATTCCACCGCCTGAAATGCGGCTGGTTTCCTGTTCGCAAAAGTGATGGCGGCGAAGCTGTGATTAAGCATGCCGACAGAACTCTCTTCATGAGTTGGCCCTCGAACAACCGCATGGCGTTCGAAACGCTGCGCAAGTATGGTGGCAAATGCTTGATCTACATCGGCGCAAACTCTTCCCGGCTCGGCGTCTACACGGGCGACCCAAGTTTTCACGACTTGCTCAAGCAAGAGTGGCAACTCGTGCACCGCATGGAGTTAGCGACATGGGGAAATCTCACTGATGCCGTTCGAGTTTATTGGCGCAAATCGCCTGCTTTTGAAGCGCCAAAATCATAATCGATTTGATTTCTTTCCAGCTGTTTTATCAATCATTACACTACTCAGGAGACTGTTATGTTTACTATCAATCCATACTTCGGTCTTATTATCCTCGTGGCAATTTTCGCAGCGATCATCTTCGGCAGCGGGCGCCGCCTTGTGGCTGGCTGCAAAGATTTGGCTAAGAGTTCCGCGAGGGAACGCCAAATTGAAAGTGCCCTCGAGAAAATCACGCCGGTGTGCCAAGAAATCGAAGTGATAAAGAGACGCTACCTGGCGCTTGCCGGGTCAGCCGAAAGTTGGGACAGAACTGTCGGATTCCACATGCGCAAGGCGCTTGAGGTGATCACCATCAACCCGCTGCTCGCGCTTGCCAGCTATCGAATGGCTGCGGAATGCGCCCAGGATTGCGTAAGCAGAGTAAGTTAAGACATAACCGCTGGCAAAGATCTCGTGGCGACCGGCTTTTTTCAGTCGCCGCGAGATTTTTGTTTTTAGAAAAATTTGCTTAAAATGTTTATTTTTCGCACACAAAAGAGCCAAAAAATCTGAGCTGTAGAGTCAAATATCTGCACTCAAACGAGACTATTATGGGGCAGAGTTTTGGAAGCCGGCATGCGCGCCGGCTCCCGTCTCTTAATCAAGTACTCCTGATTTCGGGCACGGCGACCATTTCTAAAGTTGTCCTTTCGATACGAGGCCTCGCCTCGGGTAAGAGAATCTAGTTGTCGGGGCACAGCAAGAGTGCGGATTTGATCAGGCGCATGCGCGAGGCGTTGGCAACAACTGATTCGTGCCACTTTTTTCCACCATCAGCAAATCGCACATACATGGTGGTGGAACTGCCGCCGTCCAGGTTCACGGCCTCGACAGCTCCCAGACTTTCCAGAATGTCGGCAAGCTCTACCAGCGTTGCCCCTCCGGCATCGGGGTTGGTGGCATCATCAGTCACGGAGATTATGATCAGCTTATTGAAACTAGTGATGCCCAGGGCTGACCGATTTGCCGTTGAAGTGCTGCCAATCGCATCTATGCGGCGGCCATTCGGAAGCGTTCGTTTAAACGCCTCCCTTTGCGGGCTGTAATCCGGCAGAAGCTCGGGACCCGCCTGCAATGATTCCTCGATAGCGGCTCCTGCCGGTATGGGAGCGTAATGGGGAGCAATGGTGAACTTCTCCTTTCCATCTTCCCCCACGACTTCTCTCAACTCGCTTCGATTGAGGATCTGTGGCAGAAACTTGGCAAACTTTGGATCGAGTCTCGGGGTACTAACAAGGCTCCCCTCATCTACTACGAAGCTTGCCGACTTTTTCGAACGGCTGTCGAAATAGCCACCGTTGACGGCGATGCTCGCGTGGTAGCGCCGCGCGGTAGCAGTGACATTGTCAACGGAGGAATTCACAACTGCACGGAGGGTCCACTGCCGAGGGTTGAGGTCGACAACCACAAGATTGAGCGTGCTGTGATTGGTAAGCAGACTTCTGTAGTAAACAGCCGATCTGCCAAAAGGATATATGGGGTGCGGCTGTCCTAAGCATTTCCAGTTCGCAGCAACACCTTTAGCCGAGTCGCATATTAGATTGGCCGAAGATCGCAAGGGCACTGCGATGAGAGAAAATGTCGCGAGAAGCGCCAGCGCTGCTCGCATTAGTCGTTTGGTGCCGAGCATGTAGGCACTCCTTTCTGATCTGTCTCGCGCGCGAGAATTGCAGCGGTACACAAGATTCAGGCAGTCCAGATTAAGCAACATCAAAATCTGGACTGCCCTTTCCCTCAGTGTTTGCTCCCTTCGACCTTTTCTCTAGGACCTCTGCACTCCGCCCCCAGGGGCCAGATCGGCGACGTCGATTTGCAAAGGTTCGAAGATCTGGTTGCGAAAGAATAGACCGTGCCGGCCGTCAGGACTATAGTCTGTGGGGTTATACGGGTTTGACAGGATGACGACGCCGGCTTTGTGGAGCTGCTTCAACTCTCTCACCGAATAGTCGCCGAGCGGTCTGGTGAGCTCCGCGCCCCTCATGGTGCCGACCGCGCAGTGCTCGCGCAGGAGGGCGCGTGCGGTGAGGATATCCATCGTCGTTAAGGGCAGTGGTGCCGCCGAATCCAGTCGCTGAAAGAGGGCTGTGGCAATAAGATCCAACGCCCAGGGTACGTTAGGCGCGAGATTGCACACGGTAGTGAAGGCGGCTTTTGAGTCGAAGAGTTGGAATAGCGCATCGTTGAGACTTCTCAGGGAAGTTTCGCAATAGGCGATCTCTCTGTTGGTGAGACTGGCGATCAGTCGGGTCAGTTCTCGCGCGTGTTCCGGCGGCACTGTGTCAAAGCCGAGCTCGTCGCCGTAACTGGTTCGCCCGCGCAGCGTGTTTTTTTGGTGAGACATGGTGTGCTGCGTTTGGCGAAAACGCGTATAGAGATCCAACATCGTAGACAATGGAACTGTTCTCCTAATCAGAATTAGAAATTCAAGAAACTCAGGACGTGTACACAGCCGCTATTTGGGCTTTAGGAAGAGACCTGATCAAGCTAGAGCATAGGCGTCAGAGATTGTTTTAGAGGTGTTATTCCTATGGCCGAAAAGGAGACTGTGTTCGTGAGACTACGTTTTAAATCTCTCCCTAAGCAATAAGTGGTGCTCGCCCGTTAACGCTTTCGACTGTGCGCGGCTCGCGTCAACTAGTCAACTAGCAATACATTACTTAAAATGTTTATTTTAGACCATATACCTGC
>CAJCHQ010000252.1 GCA_903970295.1 Bryobacterales bacterium | reverse complement strand
GCTGCTGTGCGCTTTCCGTACAATTCGTCATTTAGAAAGACCTCTGCTTTTGACTTGATCAATGTGTTGCAACACTGATTCTGAGCCATTTTCAGAGGTCTTTCAATCTTTGACTACTTACCCTTCATGAATAATCCGGGTCTCACAAGGCGACCGCCGTGCTCTCGTCAAAGTGATCGAAGCTGCGCGCGTTATCGACGATATCTACGAGCAACTGCAACTCTTTAGCGGTAACGTCGAGATCGAAAAACGGCTGCGGCGATCAAAATCTAAAATCGGACAACTGCGCCGCACTCTCTTCAATATTCATCGCGGACCCTGGGACACGATTACTGGTGAATCATTCGTCCCCAATGTCGCTGCGAAACAGCCGGCTCACTGCATGTATTATCCAGATGGGTTGGAGGAGAGCGAATGGAATGCGCGCTTAGCCGAGCTGCCTCCTGGTTCGCCCGAGCGTGAGCAATTCGACAGCTTCTACACCGTCATCCGCCGTGATCAAGCTGGCAAGTTGATCGCTGTGCCGTATAGCGAGGCGTACCACGCTGAACTCTCAAAAGCGGCCGCGTTATTGCACGAAGCTGCAGCTCTCACCGACAATCCCAGCCTGGCGAAATTTCTCACCAGCCGCGCTGAAGCTTTTCTCTCGAACGAGTATTACGACAGCGAAGTGGCCTGGATGGATTTGGATGCACCTCTGCATGTCACGATCGGACCCTACGAGACTTATGCCGACGAATTTCAGGGCTTGAAAGCTGCTTTCGAAGCTTTCATCAGTCTGACCGACCCGGAAGAAACTGCCAAGTTGCAATTCTGGGAAGGTCTCATGCAGGTGCTCGAAAATAATCTGCCTTACATCACCGAGTCGCATCGCAATCCCGCTGTCGCTGCCAAGGCGCCGATTCGCGTGGTCAACGAAGTCTACGCGACCGGCGGTGGAAGACAGGGTATTCTTTCGGCCGCTTACAACCTGCCCAATGATGCGAAGGTCGTTGCCGAGAAAGGGTCGGCGAAGATCCTCAAGAAAAATGTGCAGCAGGAAAAGTTCAATCAGGTGTTGCGCTTGATTGCTCGGCGCGTTCTCGGCGCCGACGATCAGGCGGATCTCCAGTTTGCTGCTTTCTTCTTGCATATCCTCATCCACGAGGTCTTGCACGGTATCGGACCACATCAAATCGTGGTCGAACAAGCGCAGACATCTGTTCGTTTGCGTCTGAAAGAGGTCTACTCTGCGATCGAAGAAGCCAAAGCAGATATCTGCGCTCTCTGGGCGCTGAGATTCTGCATGGATGCTGGTCTCTACGGTGCCGAGCTCTTGAGTTCTCTGTACACGACCTATCTGGCTAGCTCTTTCCGCACCATCCGTTTCGGTACGGACGACCACGCCATCGGTATGTACATACAACTGAATTTCCTTCTGGACGCAGGTGCTTTTGCCTACAACCAGGAGAAAAAGACCTTCGCCGTCGATCACACCAAGATCAAAGGTGCGGTCGAACGTTTGACCAGCATCATTCTGGAGATCGAGGGCAACGGCGACTATCAAGCCGCCAGGGCTTTGATCGCCAAATACAATTACATCCGACCGGAAATTCAGTCGGTTCTCGACGATCTGGTCGATGTGCCAATCGACATCCGACCGCAATACCCAGTGGCTGAGAAGATTTTGCGGCGACGTCGCGCGCGCTGATTGGCGCAGCCGCAGCGGCACGCAAAGTGATATCGCAGTGTTTGGGAGGCAGCGGCGCTCTTTGCTGCCTCCCTTTTTCTGTTGCGTGGCGCAAACAATTCAAGGAGAACAGCTGTGAACAATCGAGTAGCAATCATAACTGGCGGCGGTCGGGGGATCGGTCGGGCAATTTCGCAACGGCTGGCAAAGGATTGCGCAGTCCTGGTCGTTGGCCGCACCGAATCCGATTTGCAATCCGTCGCGAACGAAATTCAGTCTGCTGGCGGTAATTGCCATTATTGCGTAGGCGATATCAGCAAGCCGGCTAGCGCCGATCGTTGTCTGCGAATCGTCAGGCGCAACGAATGGATTTTAGACAGTCTCGTCTGCAATGCCGGCATTGCTAGTGGTGGCAATAGCGAAACTTTCGACAGGAAATTGTTCCGCCGGGCGGTCAACGTCAATTTGCTCGGCAATTTCTGGTTCATGCAGGCGTGCATCAGTCGCATGCTCGAGCAAGAGCAAGGCGGCTCGATCTGCGTCATCGGCAGCATTCTTGGCGTTAAAGGCTACGGACACCAGGCCGCTTATTGCGCCACCAAACATGCCCTTGTCGGTCTTTCCAAGTCGCTCGGACTAGAATACGCCAAACAGGGCATCAGCGTTTATCCACTGTGCATGTCGTTTGTCGAAAGCGAGATGACAGATCGCACTATCCACGGGATTATGGAACGCGAGACCATATCTCTTGACGCAGCCACTGCTCGCGTGGCCGCGAAGAATCCGCAAAAACGGATCATCCCTGCCCAGGAAGTGGCGGAAATGGTGGCATTCCTTTGTTCGCGCAAGGTGCCGTCGCTCAATGCTAACTCGCTCATCATGAGTGGTGGCGAATGAAAGGACTGTTATGGACAAGCAATTAAAACGTTTGTCGACTTCGATCAGGCGACGGGCTGAGCTTGCTCATCGTCTTTTGGTTCCCATAAGCGGCGGCACAGACAGTGGACTGCTGCACTGGTTGTGTAATCAGGCATTACCAGGGCGGGTGATATCGGTCTACGTTGGTAGTGAATTGCGCTGCCGGAGTTGGCTGGAGAGTGTCGGTCCGGTTATGATCGTGCCGGAAATCGCCGGATTCTCGGACAAAGAAGCAATGCGATGGGCTTACTTCGCTCAGCATGCGCGTCAGGAAAATGCCTGGCTGGTGGGCGCTCGCAACTGGACGGAGGACAAACTCGGCACGTATAGTTTGATGAGCCGAGTTGCCACCTATCTGCCGATCGTGGGAGTGCCCAAGTCGGTTGTGATGCAGTTGTGCACTGAGATTGGTGTGCCCGAGGAGATGACGGCATCCAGTCGCAAAGCCGATCCTGATTGTGGTCGACCGCAAGAACTTGCCGACGTGCCGCTTGAGATAATCGATGAGTATCTGTTCTTGAAGCTGGGCAAATTGCCGGCTGGTTATCGGGCTTCTGTGACGCCAGAGCAGGTCTGCTATCTCGACAAGATCTATAACTACACGCGATTCAAGGAAAACATTCCGATTCGTGGACCGCTCTGTTTGCCAACCTGGTAGCAGTTTTGCCGAGAGGCAGATCTTGCCGAAAAGCATGACTGCCTCTCTTTTTTCTTTTTTAATTTTAATACAATCTCAAGTGGTACTATAGTAAGAAGTAAGTTGGGCGAAAACGAAATAGGGCGAAATAAGCGAATGGGAGCGCATTCGCGCTCCCATTCTTCCAGTTCTCTCAGCTAAGAAATTGGTCGACGGTTGCCTGGGCGCGCAAGGAAACTCGCAGTGTTTTAAGCGAATGGCTGAGAGCGGACACTAATGTCCCCAGTGTTCCTTTGCTCAATGTTTTGCGGATCTGTCGTGTATTGCAAAGGAATATCATCGGCGGGATAGAGTTCAGGGTGTAAGGCTGCGTGGTCCGAAAGGGAACGGCCAATGGTCTTCG
>CAJCHQ010000251.1 GCA_903970295.1 Bryobacterales bacterium | reverse complement strand
GCTGCTGTGCGCTTTCCGTACAATTCGTCATTTAGAAAGACCTCTGCTTTTGACTTGATCAATGTGTTGCAACACTGATTCTGAGCCATTTTCAGAGGTCTTTCAATCTTTGACTACTTACCCTTCATGAATAATCCGGGTTGTCACGCCCAGGCTCGCCATAACCACTTCTTAACCAGACGCGGCAGCGAATGAGTGCATTTTGATTACGCTTCGGAACCGCCATTTAACCACACCTTAACCCCTCACAGACCTGGTTTCCATCGAGCTTTTGGCTCGGCCAGCGGCGCGAACTTCCACACTGGTATGCCTCCGTAAATAATCTTCAGGCAACTAAACTGAGCAGGCGCCCAAATATATTTGGCGCGGCAGATTGCCGCGCCGATAGCCGCTGCTCCTGAGTAAATGGATGGCTCTGCGAGATCATTGCGAAGTATTTTTCGTTACTAGTTTCTCTTTGGCCGGCTTATCTGTTCCGACTAAGTTGCAGTCAGTCTCACCTGTAACCCTTCTCACCTGTCGTATCTCACTCAGCTCAATTACGCCACCGACTTCTTCTTAAACTCAATTCCCTGGTTTTTCCCCGGTTAGTTTCTGCCGCATCGTCATGACGCACAGATGCTGCATGCAGAGGCTCGCCACCAGTCAAACTTAACCACATCTCAAGGAGTCGACAATGGAAAACCTTCAGGCTGCCTTTGGCACTGCTCCCCGGCAATGGCGCAGCATTTGGATCTCGGACACTCATATCGGCACCCGCGGTTGCAAATCGCCCTTGCTTCTCGACTTCTTACGCCACAATGACAGCCAATTTTTATATCTCGTCGGCGATATCGTCGACGGTTGGAGACTGAGGAAAGCCTGGTACTGGCTGCAAGAACACAATGACATTCTGCAAAAGATTCTGCGCAAGGTACGAAAGGGCACGAAGGCATTTTATATTCCCGGCAACCACGATGAATTTGCTCGCGACTTTCTCGGTTTAAACGTTGGAGACATCGAGATTGTGCCCGATCTCATTCACGAAACCGCTGATGGCAAGCACCTTCTGGTAATTCATGGCGACCAGTTCGATGTCGTCATGCATTATGCCAAATGGCTCGCTCTTCTTGGCGACAGCGCCTACAGCTTCGCCTTGCGCCTGAATGGCGGATTGAACACACTGCGGCGCCGACTCGGATTGCCTTACTGGTCGCTTTCCATGTATCTGAAGCGGCGCGTCAAGCATGCCGTCAACTTCATCAGTGACTTCGAATTCGCGCTTGCGGAAGAAGCAAGGCGAAGGGGGGCTGATGGTGTCGTCTGCGGACACATTCATCATCCCGAGATGCGTGAAATCAACGGCATTCTCTACTGTAACGACGGTGACTGGGTGGAGAGTTGCAGTGCTCTGGTCGAAGATTTCGACGGCAGCTTGCATCTGATCCACTGGCAAATGGCTCCTGCACAAACAATCGCAGAGCCTGTGCTCTCAACTTGTGACTGACTTGCCCGCACCACATGCGACTGATTATTCAGTCGCCACCCACAACTGATCTTCATCAATCAACTGACGCAGGAGCCTCTCATGCGAGTCGCCATAGTTACTGACGCCTGGTTTCCCCAGGTAAACGGCGTCGTTCGTACCCTCTCATCTACAGTCGATGAACTTCGCCGCACAGGGCACGAAGTCACGGTCTTCACTCCAGGTTTGTTCAGAACCATACCCTGCCCCGGTTACAGTGAAATCAGACTAAGCCTCAACGCCGGTACAAAATTGCCAGCAATGCTCGACGCCTTCAACCCCGATGCGATTCACATTTCGGTCGAAGGACCTTTGGGACGTGTTGCTCGACGATATTGCCTGGATCGTAGCCTGCTTTTCACAACCGCGTATCACACCAAATTTCCCGAATACTTGCATCATCAATTTCGGGTGCCACAAGGACTGACTTACGCTTTTGTCCGTCGCTTCCATGCACCATCCTCGGCGGTGATGGTGGCAACCCCAACCCTGGAGCGAGAACTCAAAGATCACGGTCTCCGAAACATCGTACGCTGGTCGAGGGGAGTGGACTCTGCCTTATTTGCACCCAACCCTGACAAAGGCTTTCTCCATTTACCCCGGCCAATATGGCTGAATGTCGGGCGAGTCTCGGTGGAAAAGAACATCAGCGCTTTCCTCTCTCTCGTTTTACCAGGAAGCAAACTGGTAGTCGGGGATGGTCCGCAGCTGGCTGAACTGAAAAGAGAGTATCCGGACGTGCACTTTGTCGGTCAGAAAACGGGAGAAGAACTTGCCCGATATTATGCCGCCAGCGACGTCTTCGTCTTTCCCAGCAAGAGTGACACTTACGGACTGGTCTTACTTGAAGCTCTCGCTTCAGGACTTCCAGTCGCTGCCTATCCTGTCACCGGTCCGATCGATGTGATCACTTCCGACACAGTCGGCAGCCTCGACGAGAATTTGCAACTAGCCGCTGAAAAAGCTCTCAAACTCTCACCCTTGGCTTGTCGCGAATTCGCTCTGACACACTCATGGCAAGCCTGCGCCCTGCAATTCGCCAACAACCTCGTACCTTGCCGCGGCCGTTGACGCCTTCTACATACGCGTCCGAATCGTTCAGTATCAGCAGCATTGATTGCATTGAGGCTGCTGCATTTTGAGCGACTCGGGCGCGGATGCCTTTTTCTTGAGATAACGCTTTCAATAAGAAAATTTCGAGCGATAGACTGCCGAAAATAGTTTCGCTCAGCAGTTGCTAGCGGAGATCTAAAACCCTAGCCCAGCAGCCCGGAGAAACACTTTATATATGCTAATCGGGGTGAATCTATGGGTTATTGCATACCCGCCGCAGCAAGTTTAGAGGGATCATGGATGCAGGCAACCTTGATATGGATTCTCCTTTATCCATCAACGCGGGGGATCGTCATGTTTTACCTGAACCAGATTTCCGCAAGGCTTAAGGCATACACAGAAATATTCAGCAACCTGACCATAAAGAAGCTGCGACAAACGGGCAGCAAATTTGCCAGAGCCCGGCAGATCGCGCCAGTTTATCTAAATACGCCAGCGCTCAGCAAATTACTGAGCCGCGAGAAACGCATACACTTGCAGCAGATTCGCCGAACAGCAATCGAATACTGGTCATTAGGCAAGACGCGAAAATCTCATTCCGAGCCGGTCAACGGACAGAAATCCGAATTCGCGCCGAGCCTGATCGAGTGGCGGCGCTTACAAATGTCGCAGCGCGCCAATCTCGCTCAAGCCGAAAAAGGAGCCTGGCGACTGCTCTCACGCATTGCCGAAACAATCGATAACCCCAGTTTGCTTGGCGCTCTAGCCAGGCACGAATGCGCCCATGTCAGGGCCGCAGTCGCAGACAACGTACACACCTACCTTGAGACCCTAACGGCATTGTCTGCGGACGAGGACGCCGACGTTAGATATGCGGTT
Source organism: Bryobacterales bacterium (assembly GCA_903970295.1). The sequence continues at coordinate 4,660 of CAJCHQ010000251.1, read as the reverse complement.
GCCGAAAATCACAACATCCCGCTCGCTATTTTGGCAGCCCTGGCGGAAGATGAAAATCCATATGTGGCCAGCCGTTCTCAACGAACGGTGTCACGATTGACGAGAACCGAGGTGCACGTAGGCAACTTTGAAAAGTTCGTTCACGAACATCGCCGCACGGCTTCCAGGTAAAAACCCGGATCGGCAAACGCACAAATGTTTCGATCCTATCCCGATACTGAGAATGACAGGTTCGAAGATTTCTGCCAGAATGTGGCGTGCCCGGGGCTAAACTGCCGGGGGCTGAAGTGCCTGCGAATCTAACTGGGAGCGCATGATGTCCATAATTACCAAGGTCCTCGTCGCTGTTGTGGCTTTGGCCCACTTTTACTTTCTCTACCTCGAGATGTTTCGCTGGACAGCTCCCAAGACTTTGAAAGCGTTCGGCATGACTGCCGAAATGGCGGAGGGAACGAAGAGGCTTGCCGGCAATCAAGGCTTATACAATGGCTTTTTGGCCGCTGGATTGCTCTGGGCTCTGGTTGCTCCACCTGAACTGGGCAAGCAGCTGACACTTTTTTTCGCTGGTTGCGTAACCGTCGCAGGACTCTATGGTGCCGCCACTGTCTCGCGCAAAATTTTCTTTGTCCAGGCAGTTCCAGCCTTGTGCGCGATTGCAGCGGCGCTTTTGACCAATTAAGAAGGCCTGGATCAGTTCAGCCCAGAAACTAGGTGGCAGGCAAAAGCCTCCCTCGGCTAGCCATTCCCCGGTCGCCACTATAACACTTAGTACCTACAATTGCAAAATTTGAAATTGAAGAGGCTTTCGCTAGAAACTCAAACCGATATCGGTTGAGCTTTACGGAAAGTTGAGGAGACAAAAAATTTTTCCCCGAGCGGAAAAGGCGCTTTGGCTATTCACCGCTCGGAGTGATTGAAACTTCAGGCCCCGGCGCGACGTTTATTCCTTGCGCGACCTTTTTCGTGGATGTCTTTGAGAACATCCCCAAATCGCCACCGTTCGAAATTTCCGTCCTTACAGATGCGCACCACGCTGAATTTGCTGAAAGTGCGCAAAGAGATCAGGAATTCAAGACAAGGCCAGGCGTCGTCATTGTGCATCTCCATAGCAATCAGCTCAAAACTGCCGAACACCTCACGAAACATCTCCGCATCACTGCATACATCCGAGCGCTTGATTTGAGCCAAACTCATACACATAGTTCGGTCTTCCTTCGTGCGACCGAAAACGGCGATTCCTGCGAAGCAAGAAGGCGCCTGCAGAAACGCTTTGTGCGCTTCATCTATGACCCGAAGCTCTTGCGCAGTAGCAGCGGAGCGCGGAAAACGTTCTCTAGTCATTGTGCCTGTCTCACACATCGTCTTAGACCTCTTAGTTGGTGTGATGGTCGTTAAGAAGTAGAAAACACTGGTATCACTAAAGCGTGACAGATCGGTGCCGGTGTTGTGGAGGTTGTTGTGTTTTAGCTGCAGCTCTCTTTCAGAAGTTTGGGAATGGGTGAACTCCAATGTCTTACGAAACGGCGTCAGCGTGACAAAACAACTTATTTTGCCAGGACGTTCTTAATCTTCCTTGACGACCGGATCAAATACTCCAAACTACCATTTAGTGGTGCTTTCAGCCATTGGGCAGAAGCCAAACTCGCGCCTGACTTCGCGCACGCCGCGCTAAGAAGCCACGAAAACAAACGCGCGAAAGTGCTCAGAGGGTGCTTTCTTAGATCGATCCAAGCAGTTTTCTAATCAGCACCGACTTGATTTCGCAATTTCCGCAGCGCTTCTTGCACCACCAGTAGTGCCAGATAATGCGCCCGGGGACCGTACCAGTTTTTGTCGCCTGGAACAGGCCCCATGAAGCGGCACCAGAAGAAATTGCTAACCTGCAAAACCTGTCCCGCGAACATATCTTGTAAAGCCGATCCAGCCAGGACTAGTATCGAAGCAACAATAGCTTTTTCACTTGTTATGGGAATCAATCAGAACCTCACGTTTCCCCAAAGTATTACCCAATCAGCTGCCAACGACTATCAGACCACACGGTGTCGGATAGCGCATCTCGTCTTTCCACACACCGACAAATCGACTTAGTTTGGACAAAGTCCAGACGAGAAGGGATGTATATGTATCGACTACTAAAAATCGCTCATAGCTTTTCCTATTTGGGATTGATCGTGCTCACCTGGCGATTCGCCCACCATCATGCTTTCGACGGCCAGTTTTCCACCGGTTGCGCAATTATCAGCGGACTATGGCTGGCAATCACACTGTTCGAGCTGCGCACTTGCCTGCATACTTATTACGACAGTGTTTCGCGTCTAGAGTTGGTGATTCCAACAATAATCGGCGTCACACTTTCAGTGATCGTCTTTTTCACTCCCGGCGCCTGGCTGCTCAAGTTGGTGGCGGCGGCACTTCTCGGTAGTTGGGCGTTTGTCTTCCTGCAATACCAATTGCATAAGAAGCAATATTTGCGCACCGGAAAACAGCGCTGGCTGCCGGCTGCAACTTGGCTCAATCCTCCGGCAGAAGCAATGCAACCCGGCGATCTAATGCTGACCTATGGCAGATTCGCCAAAGCCGCAGGCGATCCCCTTGGACACGGAGAAAAAATCATCCGCGGTCCGCAGGGGAAACTATGGGCGTTAAGTTCATACATGCAGCAAGGAGTGGTCCTCCAGCCGATCGAGCAAGTAGCCAATGCTCGCGCCTCTGCCGGCATGTATGTGATTCTTCGCCTGGTTGAACCATTGAGCGAAAGGAAGATGAGCGTCGGCTGGGAAATCGCCAATTTCATGCTGGAAGAAAATGACCGTTGGCGGAAAGCCCAACAAGCTGCGCGCGATCGCTTCTTCAGCCACCTCGCCCCATTCTTGCCGGCAGCATTGCTGACTAAGCTCACGACAAAATTCCGGGTCACCGGGTATGACTGGTCGGGACTTTTCATCGGCGCTCAATCACAAGCCCATTGGACATGCATTGCTTGTTGCGAGGAGTGGGACGAGCGTCTCAGTCTTCCGACAATAAGGCAAGGTACTGGTCTGCTTGGCTTGGGCACAGGATTGTTTGACCCGATTATGCCAGTGCGCTTCCTCAACGATAAGGCTTACCGCCTTCTGGTCGCCGACGATCTGGCAAAGTTTCAGAGCGAGATTCCGACCGTCTAACTCAAACCGAAATCGGCGCAGTGTTATTCGAAGACGACAATGCGCCGATTTCTAGCATTGGCAGAGAAAGAGGGAGGGATGATTGAGACCGGCAATTATGACTTATGGGTTTAAACTAATTGGACCAAATCAGCCCCGCCCTGGTATCTTGACTAACCATGTCAATATGACACTTTCCGTCAATGAGGACACTATGCGCGCTCCAACTCTCATCGCTTTGCAATTGTTTTTGCTTTTGCAAACGCCTATCGCGTTCGCAGAGGATGGACCCGATGGAGACGCCACGACCGGCAGTCGCGAATATCCTAGTGCTGTCAGTTCAATCGAAGGCTATTCAATTGGCGAAGCGACCGGCAACTCTTACATGCTGCAAGCGCACCAGTGCCTGAAGGCAGGATACATAGACAAAGCAATCAAGTATTGCCAGAAGGCAGTAAACAAAGACAACAACGATTGTGATACACATCTCACCTACGCGCAATGCCTGCAAAAGAAACTGCAAACCCAACCAGCCGACAAGCGAGATCCTGAGCTTTTCAAAAAATGCATCCAGGAATATTTGATTGTTCTACGCAATGAAGTCGGCGACGAAATCGGCATGTCCTGGCATGGTTTGAGTGTCCCCGGGCTCTCCGGTCAATATTCAGACGCTGAGCGCGGCACCGTCGCACGGGTCGAGTTGAAAAAGTTGTGCGGTTCACTGCCACGGGTGTGGGAAACCGACGCCAAGTACTTGAAACGAGTTGGCAATCCAAGCAATGCGCGCGTTGCCGGTAAAGTTGTCGACGGTGAAAAAGGCGGCAAGAAGCCGAAAATCGAAGACGACAACGACGATTAAAGCTTGGACTGGCCCGTCACAAATGGCCAGATTTAATTAGATGTCAGCATATCCGTGAGCAAAAAAGCTCCAGGGTACGAACATAACTGGAATTTTTCCTGCAGGATCAACGCCCGCAGCCATAAAAACGCACGCAGAAAAATCTGAATCAAGGAGATACTCACATGTCTTTTGAGTTGAAGGACCCTTTTGAAGGTGGTTATCCGGTGGACGAACTTGTCACCAATCAAATCTTCGTAGAACACAACACAGGACCCGCTCCGGCATACACCTGCAAATGCACGCAAACGCAAATGTGCACGTATTGCCGTTACAGCGATTTATTCGGGAAGGCAAAAGGCGCAGGCACACCAGCCGAAAACACTGAAACCGTTAGCTGAAAGATTGCACGGCTACTAGCTAAATCCAGGGGAATCCTGCGAACCTTAAAATCTCTCACGGTTTCCCCTTATATCATTATATGCTGAATATGTTTCTTTTCGGCAATTTCTTCGAAACGAAAAGGCGTCGAGAATGGGGTCGAGCACAACTGACTAATCCCCAGATAATTCATGAACAAATTCAAAATTTGAGTGAATGTTTGTATTCGAGTGTTGAAGAGCGGTCAAGAGCATCGAGTAGAAAATTCAAGAGCATCATTTTCTCGCAAACCAAGTGG
>CAJCHQ010000250.1 GCA_903970295.1 Bryobacterales bacterium | reverse complement strand
TTTCGACGGCTGCGGTCTTTCCAGGAAAAACGGAATTTCGCCCCATGCACTAAATATGGTGCTCAAACACATGGCCACTCCGACTTTGAATGGACCCTATCTGGCTCTGCTCAAACATTCAAACCCGGTCGGACACGGTACTTTTGCCTTTAAGACAGGTTCGATGGACACGGTTCGCTCCATATCCGGAGTCCTGCAAACCGTGGGTGGGCAAACTTGCGCCGTCACCGTGATGGTCAACGGGCACGTGCCATCGGTGCGGGCGCTCAGCGCAGAAGTAAATTGGTTGATTGCCTTGTTGGACTCGATCAAATCGATCAGAATAGAGAAGGCAGCCAGCGCTAAAGACGTTGTCGACAAAGAGTCGAAATCTGCTCCTGAAAACGGGCACGAAGCCGGCAAACTCGAAGGCTCAGCCGGCACGGAAGGAACCAACCCGACCGACGGCAGCATTGGTGAAGCCAATGAGCATTCACCTGCGACTCCTGCCAAAACCGTTATCGAAATCGATCGGGCCGCATCGCCAGCCCAAGGCAAGCATGCAGCGCGTCATCATAAACGACACCACTGAGCAAAGGCTGTACAGCCAAAATCAATGGCCACGCTTTTATTGAAAAGAAGGCGAGTTAGCGGCGAGACCGTGGCGATGCAGACAAGCCGAAGCAGCTATTGTTTGCAGTTCAGGACCACCGTGGTCGTTACTGACAGCCAGCACTCGCTTTCGCACTGCTTCTAGAATATGCGGCAATTCAGATTTGACGCCTTCGCGAATGATCCATTGCGGCACGAAAAACCCTGGATCCATGTACATGGAATAACTCAGTTCTGTGCGCCCGTGCTCCAGCGGTTTCATTTCCCAGGCGCCTTTGAAATCTTTGAGCGTACCGCTGACTCGATGAAACTCGATGCGCTCACTATTGTCGTAGAGCGATTCAACGACATAATTGAAGTGCGGAATCAAGACCACATCCATTTCCACGCGCATCACTGAGCGCTCTCGCTTGTCGACCATCATCTCCACTTCTTTCATGCGCGGCGAAATGCGCCCTTTAAATTCAAAAGGATTGGATACAATCGGCCAAACTTTGTCTGGTGGCTCGTTGATAACAACACTGCCGGTAACGTATCTGCTTTCACCGACATTCTTAATGCCAACAATGATTTCACCGCGGTCAAGTTTTTCTCTCAACTCCATAACCGGATCTACGGTACGAGCATCGAGCGGCAACCCGCAGACAAAAATAATAAAACCGAAAAGCGCGCCTACAATGCGCGCGCTTCTGTAAGCAACAGACATCATCGAAGATCACTCCAACAGGTTCTCGTGCGGCGAGAAAAAGAGCGATCGTTGGTGCGCTGAGCACAAATTCGTTCTTGATTTCGCGATTGATGTAGTTTATCAAACGCTAAGGAAGCGAGGCGATTTTAGTTGCTTCACCGCTTGGCAACCGGCGTCACTATTAACTCTCTGAAGCGAGACCGAATTGGCCTCCTGATTTGTCAAGGCATCAGGTGCAAAAAAATTTAAACCAATATGTGTTCGACTATTATCGGCAGTCCAAAAGATCTCTGTCCGTATATGCAAGCAGAAGGCTCCAAAAAGATAAAGCCGGCAGTGCTTTCAACTTGGAGCCAATCAGTTGCGTCGTTCTAGCATCAGTGCGCAATCACACGATCTGCACCACCAGCGGTGCTATACCGGAAACGCCAGTGGAACTTTCGGAAAATCGTTTTCAGTGGCAGCCACCAAATTGAAGTAGTTAGTGAAAATATTGAGAGCGAGATTGGCCACCAATTCTGCCACTTCGCCATCACTCAAACCACCTGCGCGCGCTTCTTGCAGATCAGCGTCGATGATATGCCCCTTGCGCACGATCACATCACGAACAAAGCTCATTGCCGCATCAGCTTTGGGATCTGAAGATTGTTGCTGTCTGGCTTTGTTCAATTCGTCATCGCTCAAACCAACTGATTTGCCGATCGCTACGTGGGCCGACAGACAATATTCGCAACCATGCACTTCAGCGACGGCGATAGCGATTCGCTCGCGCATCGGAGCATCGAGCAAGCCTTTCGAAAGAGCCTCGGAGAAAGCCAGATAAGCATTTACCGCAGCCGGAGAATTGCCCATCAATTTGAAAATGTTAGGAATTCTGCCCATTTTTTTCTCAACCGCATCGAGCGCGGCTTTGCTTTCGCCTGTTGCGGTGGCCGGGTCAATCGCTGTCAATCGTGCTGTCATTTTTTACTTCTCCATTAAGTAGGGATCGACCTGGTCTCCGCGCTGAAGAGCACTAGAGTCATGGCTTCGCAGTGCTGCAAGCAGACTACGACATCAGCCCGGCAATTAAGCTTTTGCGGTCGATTGAGATAGGTTACCAAATTTGGCCGGCTCTAGCAGCCCAGCCAGCTAGTGGCAAGCAAAGAGTAGCTGAACGTTCCCGCAAGCGCTCAGCCTGAATGAACTCAGCGGTCGCCTTCTGTTCGTTCTAGCTGGGTTAATCGAACACCGCGGTCGGAAGTCAAGCTCACCCGACTCGTAAGCTCGACAACCTCCTCAGGTCCATGCTCATAAAGCGATCGAGCCACACGCTTTCTGCTTTTGGCAAAATGTCTGCCCGGGGTCGCGAGCCAGGCGATTAAGCTTGATTACGGAAGGGAAAGCATGAATTGGAACGCAAGCACGGCTTTAAGCTGTCCAGGTCGGGTTGCTAACCTGACCAAGCACAACTGGCTTGCCTTTCGCTATGAACTAGCAATGGTTGAGATATGCGAAAGTGTGTATAATTCCAGTTCTGTGGGGTTGCATTAACTATTTTTCTGAGTGAGGTCACAAATGGCTCCAATGGGTTCGAATCAAGATCAGCCGTGGCTCGGAAGAGAATCTCTTTTTCGGCGCAAATTGAACCAATTGCGGACCACCGGGCAGATTGGCAGCATGCAGCAGGCTGAATCAGTCAACCGCATCAAAGAGCTCGAGAAAAGTACATACATAGACCAGGCCTATACCAACCTGTCAAAGGGCGAACCTCAGGAGATGGAGAAGATGACTCTTCTCGATAATCTGACAGAACTCTACAATCATCAGACCATCATGCGCATCCTGCGCGACGAACTGAAGCGTGGCAAAAGATACAAGTATGCTTCGGTTGTTCTCGTCGTTAGTGTCGACGGTCTCTCCGAAATCTCGTCCAAATTCGGACAGCTAGCGGTCGATTCGATACTTCAGGGAACGGCTAATTTCCTCATGAAGACGATCCGCGACGTCGATATTCCGGCCCGTTATGATTCGACGACCTTTCTGATGATCTGCCCCAATACTGACCTCTCGGGCGGGACCGTCTTGGCTGAGCGAATCAGAAACAACATCAGCCAGGACCGCATCAGCGATGTCGGACAGAACTGGACGGTAACGGCTTCGATTGGATTAATCGAATTCCCCGGTTTGGGCAGCGGCAACGAAGAAGATGTCGCTCGCTTAGCCCTCGAAGCAATGACTGAAGTCAGGTCAAATGGCGGTAATGCTGTCGGTATAGCCGAAACAGCAGAGCCGGCAGCACCTCCTCAGTAGAAAAACTTTTGTTTTGCACCACAGGTGGTGCAGAAAGAAGCCGCTACATTTTTTCAGTGGCAGTGAATCGGCTGGGCTCTGACATGGTTCAGCCCCGCAGCTATTTGCCCGATCGAAGTCAATGCAAACCCGATCAGGCGCTTGAATGCGAGCTGATCGCATCATTTCATACTCTAATTTGCTGTGCTGCCCATTTGTAAAGAGATGCCGTGAGGCGCACCCCCATACGACTCATGCAAACACTTTTATAAGAACTTTAGCGATTTTTCTTATTAGTTGAAAGTCCTTACAGGCAAAAAACATGCGTCCGAAAATGTCAGCGCGCGTTGAACTTTTTTTCGACCCACTACGTTTACTAATTTAGAAAACAGCAGTGGAGGACGAAGCTATGAACACAAGGGCCCTTATTCGCAGTCATATCAACTCACTTCCGGACGGTCAGCCATTCTCGACGAGAGATCTTCTTCAATACGGGAGGAGAGCAAGCATCGACCAAATGACGCACTTGCTAGTTAAAGTAGAACTACTTATTCGTCTAGCTCGTGGGGTCTTTATGAAACCGACACCAGAAGGTGTACCCCGCCCGTCAGCTCAAAAAATAGCCGAGACAAAAGCTCGAGCCTTTGGTAAAGAAATTCTCGCACACGGAGCCGATGCAGCACACTTCCTGAAATTGGCTCCAGCGAAAAAACCGAACACAACTTTTACCGTGAATGGGCGCACCACTTCATTCGTATCTATTCATGGCCGAATAATTTTCCGGGGCACGACTGCCAAAGATGTGAGAAAAGGCAATAATCCAGTGGGATTAATCGTCCGTGCGGTAAAACATCTCGGTAGGCACAAACTGACCATGCAGGTTGTAGAACGCGTGACTTACGGACTGATGCGAACTGAACGAAATAAACTAAAACTAGACGTGAAGTGGATGCCGGCTTGGATGGGGGACGAATTTATCACTTTTTGGTACGGCACCCAACACTCTAAAGCTGCCTAATGGACGGCTATAAGAAAATTCGCCAAATTTCTTATATACGATACGATAGTCAATTTAGTGCAGCCTCAAGTACCATCAAAACCAATTGATATATACGAACTACAATAAACGCATATACTTAAAAGCCATTGCGGATGGTGCCTGTATATCCACATCCAAACACCCTCAAAGCGCAAATTGTTCCAGTTCTTTGGATCAATCCGTATGAAGGAACACAGCTGCTGCAGTCGATTTCGCATCTCATGAAAAATTTCCTTAAATCAACAATGGGGTAGTTGCCTATCTGATTTGTTGCGGTATCATAGATACATAACCGGTGAGTGCACACGAGTTGAGCACTTCGAGCCGAGGGGCCTTGCAGAAACGACAGGTCGGCGCTGACCAGAGACTGTAGCAAGTGAGCCCGCTTCACGCGAAGGACTGGCTGAAGCGTGACGAAATACTGAGCCCAATTCGCAAGGGGCAGTCAGGCA
>CAJCHQ010000249.1 GCA_903970295.1 Bryobacterales bacterium | reverse complement strand
GCTGCGGTGAACTCTGGTTAGACAATTATTCAATCCTTGAAATTTCGATCAACTGTTCGTGCTGCAAACAATGATGTAATGTGCCCGAGCATTTGACTAGCCGTAGTATACAACTTTACTTCACGTTCAAGTAAATCTACTTTAGGCCGTCTCTGAGTGGAATTTGCACGATTCCTCGGTTGGTGCCTACGCGGCTTCGCCGGAAATAGTCGATCATGCTTTCTTCTTGCGTGTTTGGTTGTTCGCTGAAAATCGTGGCGCCAAAGCGATTGGCTATTGCCGTTGCGTCATTATGCAGAGCTTGAAACCTCTGTCTAAATTCGGTTTGCCCGGTCACTACTGCGTCGATGTCGTTTGGCTTTTCCTTATTGGTGACGAAGCTGCCGCCAATATAGAGGTGGTCCATCCCGGACCTTTGCATATCCTGGAAGATTGGGTTGAAACGAGTGAGCATCGTTCGCCGGTGTGAGTTGAAACCGAATGTGGAAGACAGGTCGTGCCAATTTGCGACTCGATGAATTCCATCAACCAGAAAGCCTTCTTTGGTAAACCCGCTTATGCCGTCCGAAATTGCTTTCGATAAGGGTGTCAGATCTCTCCTCTTGTAGTCGACTATTTCTGGGGAGTAAGGCAGTGAGTTTGCACCCAACTCGGAAGCAGTTGCTTTGACGCGCGAAACGTTTCCTTTGGTTTGCAGGGATCGCACTTCTTCAAATAGGCGCGCTCCAACCGAGCCCACAACTTCCGCTCCTCTGACTAAAAGGTCCAGGCTGGGCATTAGACAACATCCCCCGATGCAGCAAGAAGAATGTAACAGTTGTGCATAACGGAGTTGTGTCGAAGACTGCGGGAAATACGCACAAGATCATTAATTGTCACCTTCACGTTCGATTAGCGCTAGTTCTAACCGGTTTGCACCGGCAAATTTTTGTGGGTCGAGCACGCGGATCGAGCGGTCGTGGATTTCCAGCTCGACGATTTCCTGGTCGCCGGTGACACCGAGATCGCGAAATCGGCGAGCGGTGGTCAGCACCCTGGACTCCATCGAAGCGACAGTGTTGTTGTAGGCGCCGATTGTTTTATTCAACCCCTTGCCGAGTTCAGCGAAATGGTTGGCCATGACTCGAATACGGTCATATAGATCTTTTCCTAGATCGCAGATTCGCTGAGCATTCTCAGCAAGTTTGTCCTGCTGCCATCCGTATGCCACGGACCGGAGTAAGGCGATCAGAGTAGTTGGTGTGGCCAGTATCACTCTTTGAGCGACGCCAACTTCGATCAGTGAAGGATCTTGCTCAAGTGCTGCACTGAAAAATGTTTCGCCCGGCAGAAAGAGCACGACGAACTCGGGCGTGTGCTCGAACTGTTCCCAGTAAGACTTCCCGGCTAATTTAGTGACGTGCTCTCTCACTTGCCTGGCGTGGTCTTTCAGAAACCGTAACCTGGTTTCGTCATCTTGTGCTTGCAGCGAATTCATGTAGGCGTCGAGTGGCGTCTTCGCATCGATGACGATTTGTTTGCGCCCCGGTAAGCTCACTATCATGTCCGGACGCAGTCGATTTCCCTCGTCTGTTTCGACGGTTGCTTGTTGGAGGAAATCGCAATGATCGATCATTCCGGCCATCTCGACTACTTTCTTAAGGTGAATTTCTCCCCAACGTCCGCGAACAACCGGCGAACGCAATGCTCGCACTAGATTCTGAGTTTCCTGCTGAAGATTTGCCTGACCGCACGCCAGTGATTTCACTTGCTCTGTTAGTTGGCTGTAGGTACTCAGTCGTGACTTTTCAATCTCGTTGAGATTTGTATCCACACGTGTAAGCGATTCTTTGATTGGTTTTACCATCTCGTCGATAGTTTTTTGTCGTGCTTCGAGATCTGTCCTGGCGCTTTCCTGAAATTTTTCAAGTTGGACTTTGGCAAGGTCTAAAAATGATTGATTATTATGATTCAAAGCATCTGCTGACATTGCTTTGAAAGAATCAGACAGACTGCGTTGGGCAATCTCCAGCAGTCTGAGCTTTTCTGCAGTGGCTTCGCGCTCATTTTTCAATTCGGTTTTCGTCTTGACGAGTTCGCTGCTCAGTGCCAAAATCTGAGAGTTCAATTGCGCCGCATTGTCGTCTTTAGCGGCTATCTGTGATTCAAGGGACTGTATGCGCAAGCCGCGTTCTTGGGCTGAACTAGTTGCAGCGGTCGCTGTGCCGACTTTTTCTCGCAGTTCTGAGTTTTCTCGTATCAAGTTGTTGAGCGTGTCTCTATTATCAAGCAACTGTTGGTCACGAAGTTGCAGGCGCTCGTTTAGAATCGCTCGCTTTGACTCATATGCGGTTTCAGTTTGTGACTCTGATTGCGAGAATCTGGCTCGAGTGACCAACCAGGTGCTCGACATACCGATCACTATGCCTACGATTAATGCCACCAAAATAACAAGCGTGCTGTCCATTAAATTCACCTTTCAGTCTCAGACAATACTGATTGACGGGCCGCAATCTGATGTTGCCACTATATTGGCCGTGACTGCAAGATACATGCAGTGACGGCGAGTCTTTCAAATTCAATCTGAAAACTTTGATGCAACTAGGTCCTGGATTCGTATTATTCTTGTTATAAGGTGGGAGCCGGTAAGGAGAAACCGCATGTCTGAGCAGAGCATTGCTGGCAATTGGCGTGGACATTACGCGTACCACCAGGTTCCAGACGCGGGCAGTTCTTTCAGCGCTACTTTTAGAGATGAAGAGAATGTTTTGAGCGGCACTGTCGTCGACGACTTTTGGCCGGGTGAAGCTAGATTACTGGGATCATTTTCTTTCCCGACTGTGTCTTTTACCAAAACATATGTGATTGGCGGTTTGGCACCGATCACCTATAAAGGGACTATGAGCGGTGACGGCAAGGCCCTCAACGGCACCTGGTCGATCGCCGAGCGCGGTCACGAATATCGGGGTAGCTGGACGGCTCATCGTCTGGATGACGAAAACAAGAAAAAAGCGAAGGTTAAAGGCGTCGAAATGCGCACACCCGAAACGGAAAAAGCGATTTAAAAGCGCCGTCAGTGCATTTTACTTTTGGCGCTAGAATCCTGTCGGTGCCGGAGGCCTTTAACGCTCAACTGGATAAGTCTCGGCCAAAGCAGAACAAGTCGATTTTAGCGCGGAATTTGAATCATCCTGTCATTGTCGGCTTTGAATCTCCCTGATCTAATGCCGGATGGGGAACATGCATTGATTGAAAAAATATTCGTATCCGCATACAAAAACACCGACCAGATTGCTCTGCGTCGGTGCTTCTGCTACTTCCTGACTGCCCCTTGCGAATTGGGCTTAGTATTTATGCATGCTTCAGTCAGTCCTTCACACGCATCGGGCTACTTGCTACGGTTTCTGGTCAGCGCCGACCTGTCGTTTCCACAAAGCCCCTCGGCTCGAAGCGCTTAACTATTTGGTAAGCACTCACCGTTGATGTATCTATAATAGCCGATCTTGACCGACGATCCAGTCCCCCACAGAGTATTTAAGGAAGGCATTTTTGTATGTCTAAAAATAGCCATGAGTCTGAATCGCGCGTAAAAAGCGCATTCTCAAGCGCTCGATCAATAGTCTGGTATAACTCCGGCAGCTTTAGCTATGCTCTGGGCCTGATTTGCTAGACTGAATCTATCACCGGGCTATACGCTAGAGATATGCTCTGCACAAAACCTACACGGCTGCCGATAATAATTGTTGGATGAGGAACGCTGTATCGATCGCGATCATTGGCGCGCTGGCTCTATCGCTCGGAGTTGGCGCTCCCTCCTGGGCCGGTCCAGATTCGAATCAGCAGGCTGCAGCGGCGAACGCCGCCGCCGCCGCAAACCCAACCGCAGTGCCCGCCGCCGTTGCTAACCCAGACAGTGCTAGCTCAGCTGCTTCAAGTAACGGTTCAAGTTTTGCTGACCCGGCGAAATTTGCTTCACCTGGCAAGGCAACTGAGGCATCAGTAGGAGCGGAGCCATCGTCAGTCGCCTCCGCTGCGGCACCTTCCGCTGCCACTTCGACCTCGCCTACACCGACAACTTCTGCGCATGGCAAAGTAGCCGCTGCAGCCAACAGCGTCACGCCAGCATCTGCTCTAGTCACACCGGGACCAAATCATAGAATTTTGCACGTTTTGAATCGACTCACCTTCGGTCCGCGTCCCGGCGACATCGAAGCAGTGAAAGCCATGGGCCTCGAGGCTTACATCCAGAAACAGCTGCACCCCAGTTCAATCAAAGAAGCTGACAGTGTTTTATCAATTGTGCCTTACTACGACGCTTTGAGATTGAATCCGCTGAGCCTTTATCAGAGCTACGGACCAGCGGCAGATAAAGCCAATCAGCAAAAAGCGATGCAGAGCCCGATTGTCTTTGATCGAAATAATCGCAATCGGGGCAAGCAAAACGGCGGCCAGAGAATATTCGAGCAAGTCGAGCAAGCCAAAATATTGCGGGCCGTAGCCAGCCCAAGACAGCTGCAAGAAGTGATGGTGGACTTCTGGTTCAATCATTTCAATGTTTACGCGAACAAGGGACTCGATCACATCTGGTTGGGCGCATACGAAGAACAA
>CAJCHQ010000248.1 GCA_903970295.1 Bryobacterales bacterium | reverse complement strand
TCAAGAGAATAGGAGATCCTCACCGAGTCCTCATCTGAAGCAGACCATTCGAAAGTCTGGAACTCGAAGGCGCGCTCGATATTAATGGCGCCCGCATAACGCATGTGACAGCGCAGAGTGTCGATGAAAGGCTGGCAGTATCGGCCTAACAGGCGCTCAGGAATAATCGGATAGCCGTGCGATTCGGCCAATTGAAAATGTTGGTCGTCACCCTCGCTCATTGAGATGTCGGCAAACAGGTCTGGCGCAACCCAGACATCGGCACCGCCGGCAGTGTAGCCAACGGGCAACGTCGAGCAAAGCCCGACCGGCACATGCCGCTCGAAGCACTGGTAGCCGCTGGCCTGCAACTGCCCTTCAGCAATCCATTGCAGATACTGGAAGAATTCGATCCGCTCACGGTTCTTGGCGGCGAATTCTCTTACCGAAGCAGATTGAGGCTGCTTGAGTGATTCGGGCCAGGTAACAAAGCCTTTCCAGTCCTGATTGTTGCCATTCTGGTTGTTATCTTTATATTGATCGGCGATCGCACTAAACAAACCAAAGGCATCGAGCTTATTGCCGCCCGCTAACTGATAACGCCGGAAAGCTTGCGCTCGATCGGTGTTCTTTAAGATGTGCTCCTGTCGAAAATGCTGATAAAGCGATTCGAGAATACGCATCTTCTCAGCCAATATTTCCGCATTCTTGATCACCGGGTCTTTGCGAAAAGCGGCAAGTTTTTCCTGAAAAGCGGGAGCTAAAACGATGCGCTGGACCTTCTCTGACTCCTGATAGTCTTCGACCGACTCTACATCTATATAGATGGGATTGATATACGTGCGGCTGGCAGCCAATATCTGGCCGCCGTCTTCAACCAGTGTGGTTTGCAACGAATCGACCATGATAAATCCGGCACCACGATCGCAAGCCCAGGAAACCAGCTCACGCAAGTCGCGCAGATCGCCCACACCCCAGTTGCGATTGGAATTGACGGCTGCCAGGCGCACCTGCACCCCCCAATACCTCCGACCCGTCTGATTAACGGACTCGGGAATGAATGCCGATTCCGGCGAAACCACAAGGCAAGAGCGAGCTTCGAAATAGTCGCTGACCGTGTCTTTCATCGCCGCAGATCGATCGCTTCCATCTTGATTGAACCCAGCCGCTTCCTCAGCTGGGGATCGATCGTGATCGAAACGATTACGAACTGCGAAACTGGCATCGCGGGCGGTGATCACAATCCAGTGATAGCCGGGCGGCAAGTTCTCGGGCAAAGGTACTTTATACTCGCTGTAGTGCGCCACTTTCGCCAACGAATAGTTCTTTACCGGCCGGCTCGACTCCAGATTCCATTCACCTTCTATTTTGTTGCCCGACTCCTCAGTCAAACTCCAGTGCAAAGTCTTGAGTGCTGTAGGAACAGTGACCGCAATAGCAGGCTGCGATCCGGTATTGAGCCGAACGGCACAAACTGGTGGCAGTACTTGCATCAGTTTTCGTTCAGTCGACGAATTGATTTCCTCGGCATTGTTACAGGCAACGCCGAAGCTCGCTAGCAAAGTACGCAACCCGGAAATAACGACTTCCTCTTCATATGAGTAAGCCCTGTCGACTTGCAGTCCATGCAGATGAGCAAGCGTGAGTAGTTCGTTGACTAATGAGGACGTGGGGGATTCCTTTCTTTTGATGTTCATACAAACAACCAGGTAACTGACCAGGGCTCGATTTTATTGTTGGTCAGGGCATCTAACGAATGTTCTTTGCTTTCGAAAATCACCCTCGCCGTGGCGAAACCATGATGTTTCTGGCGTAACTGATCGAGCTTGCTCGAACCGTTGGCGTCCAATTTCTGGTCGCCGAGATTGGTAAACAACCACAAATGCGAATCAGCAGACAGAGCCCAATTAGCTGCCAGAGCAGTTTCTCCGAATAACTCATAACTGGCTCGAATAGCAGTTCCGGATGAATGAGGGCTCGTATTCATATGCCAAGTCAGTAACTTGGGCACGATCTCATTTTTTCTAATTTCGATCAACCGCTGATAATATTGCAACATCTGCTTGTGTACAGGTTGTTCGCGTTCGTGCCAATTCAATTTCGACCGCTCGAATGTTTTGGAATTGCAGGGATCTGGTATCTTCTCCCGCATTTCTTCCGTAGAAAATTCTGGAAATTTGGCAAATTCTTTGCGCCGGCCTTCGGTAATCAATGGTGCCAGTTGATCGTTCAAATCGCAAAAATAATAGAACGGTTGTTTGCTCCCCCACTCTTCGCCCATGAAAAGCATAGGAATTGCTGGCGCCAGCAAATAAACAGCAGCCAGTGCCCGTGCTTTTTCCTCACTGACCAGGGCAGCGATCCGCTCGCCAAGGGCACGATTGCCGATTTGATCGTGATTTTGAATGAAAGAAACGAAAGCAGTGGGTGGCAATTGAGCGCTGGGTTGACCCCGCAATTTGCCGTCTTGATGATGCGATGGTTGCCCCTGATAGGCAAAGCCCTCGGTCAAACAAACGGCGAGATGCTCGATTGTTTCCTTGCCTGAAGCGGCTTTAGCATAGTCCTCGTAATAGCCTGCTGTCTCACCTGTCGCCAAAACGTGGAAACAATGATGTATATCATCGTTCCACTGGGCGGTGTGAAATTCCGGATGGTGATCGATGCCGCGCTTGAGAAATTCAGATTCATTTCGATCGTTTTCCAGAACCAGATGTATACGGCGTTCTAAACCCGGTCCTTCGGCGACGCGAATGGCCAGCTCTTCCAGAAAATGTCTCTCTGACAAGTCGGTAATGGCGTGAACTGCATCCAGACGCAGACCATCGAAACGATATTCGTTGATCCAATAAAGAGCGTTTTCGATAAAGTAGTCACGCACAACGCCCCTGTTTTCGGCAGTGAAATCGAGGGCCGCACCCCAGGGTGTCTTGAATCGCTCAGTGAAAAACTGCTTCGCATATGCATGCAAGTAATTACCATCAGGGCCGAAATGGTTGTAGACCACATCCAGAAAAATCATCAAACCCTTTTGATGCGCGGCTTGTACCAACTCTTTCAAATCTTCCGGTCGACCATAACGACTTTCGGGCGCGTAAGGCAGAACGCCGTCATAGCCCCAACCATGAGCACCCGGGAAATCGGATAACGGCATCAACTCGATTGCAGTCACACCCAGAGCAATCAAATCGTCGAGCCGTTCTTGCACGCCTTTAAAAGTACCGGCAGCGGAAAACGTACCGACATGCAATTCGTATATAATCGCTTCCTCCCACGGCTTGCCGATCCATTCGCTTTCCTGCCAGGCAAAACTGCGCGGGTCAACGATTTCGCTTGGACCGTGGGCGTCTTCAGGTTGAAAACGAGAAGCCGGATCGGGCACACGCAAATCGTTGTCAATCACAAATTTATACTTCATGCCGGGAGCGGCCTCAGTGCTGGTCAAATCAAACCACCCTTCCTGAGCAGCTTTCATCGGCAAGAGCTTTTCATTGCTGCCATCAAACAAACAAACTGCTACTTCCTTCGCCGAAGGAGCCCAGATCTGAAAGTTGACGGAGCCTTCGAGAACGCGAGTGCCGAAAGGCATCTGGTGCACATGCGGTTTTTTGGTCTCGGGCAGAATCGTACTTTGGGTACTTTGGTCAGCCATTTTCACTCCAACAAATTTGCAGGGTCACCTGATCAATTGAAGAACGACATTATTTAAGTTTGTCGACCATGAACCGTCATTACAAGGGTTCGATACGAAAGATAAAAGCAGAGTGAATCGCGAGCGAATGATCACCCGACGAACATATGTATAGGAATCGATCCCACACCGCTCGGTGGAGCATTTGCCCTGACGGGGGGCGGCTAATTTGGTTCCTGGTTTGCCCAGACGACCCCAGTACAGCTATGATAATCACGTCAAAAGCGGCAGGTTTCCAGCATATGACTAGCGAAAATGCCAGGTCGCGCAAGCAGGCGATTCAGATTACCGGCACGGCACCGGCACCGCTGGGAGCCTACTCGCACGCTGTCAAAGCGGCGGGCTTGCTCTTTGTTTCCGGTCAGGGCGCCCGAGATGCCAAGACCGGCAGGGAAGCCGGCGTCACTCTAGACGCGCAAGGTCAAGTTATCGCTTACGACATCGAGGTTCAGACTCGCGCCGTTCTCGATAATTTGACGACAGTTTTAGCGGCCTCCGGATGTTCGTTACCAGACCTGGTCGAAGTAAACGTCTATCTCAAGGACATGGCCGACTTTCAAAAGTATAATCGGGTCTATTCCGAGTATTTTTCGTTTGCCGATCCGCCTGCCCGCACAACCGTGCAAGTAGCGGGCTTGCCCGGCGACAACTTCATTGAAATCAAAGCCATCGCCCTCTGCCCCGAAAATAAATCATGACAACAAAAATTCAATCCAAGACAATGCAGCTGCAGCACTTCATCGGCGGCGAATATACGCCTGCCTCATCTGGCAAAACTTTCGACAACGTCAATCCGGCCACGCAAGAAATTTTGGCCAAGGTGGCAGATGGCACCGCCGATGATATCAACCAAGCCGCTCAAGCCGCACACAAAGCATTCGAAAACGGACCCTGGTCGAAAATGACAATCAAAGAACGAGCCGTCGTTCTGCGCAAGATAGGCGATGCGATTCTCGCTCGCAAAGCCGAACTTGCCGAAGCCGAAAGTCTCGACACCGGCAAGCCGATTACAGAAACCTTGGAAGGCGATATTCCCAGAGCGGCCCTCAACTTTCACTTCTTCGCCGACTATGCTACATCAGTCAACGACGAATATTTCGTCAGCGCCGACAACGAGCGCCACATAGCAATGCGAGAGCCGCTGGGAGTGATCGGTTTGATCACGCCCTGGAATTTGCCCCTCTACTTAGCCACCTGGAAAATTGCACCATGCTTGATCATGGGCAATTCATGCATTCTCAAACCCGCCGAATGGACGCCGTACACTGCTTGCTTGCTTGGCGAAATTTGCAAAGAAGCGGGCTTGCCTGCCGGCGTTTTGAACATCGTTCAAGGCTTCGGCGCCGACTCGGCTGGAGAAGCCCTGACCCGCCACCCGCTCGTGAAAAAGATCTCCTTCACGGGTGAAACATCGACCGGAAAAGCAATCATGAAAGCGGCCGCCGACACCCTGAAAGAAGTGTCGTTCGAATTGGGTGGCAAAGGCGCCAACATCATTTTTGCCGACGCCGATCTCGAGGATGCCATTCCCACATCGGTGCGCGCGGCGTTCCGCAACCAAGGTCAAATTTGTTTAGCCGGCTCGCGCTTATTTGTGCACGAAAAAGTTTTCAATCAGGTCGTCGAAGCCGTAGTCGATAGAGTGAGAAAAATAAAGGTTGGCGATCCTCTCAGCCAAGATACTCAGATGGGAGCTTTGATCAGCAAAGAGCACATGCAAAAAGTGCAGTCTTACATCGAGCTGGGCAAAGCCGAGGGCAAGCTGCTTACAGGCGGCGAACGTCTAAAAGAATTAGGCGAAGGCAATTTTCTCAGCCCTGCAGTTTTCACCGGCTTGAAATACGACTCGCGTTTCTGCCAGGAAGAAATATTCGGACCGGCACTGCCGATAATACCGTTTGGCAGCGACGAAGAAGTGCTCAAGATGGCAAATAGCACTGCCTACGGTTTATCCGCAAGTTTGTGGAGCAAAGATATCGATCGCTGTCACCAGGTTTCGAGCAAATTGCAATCCGGATTAGTCTGGGTGAATTGCTGGTTTGCCCGCGACCTGCGCACGCCATTTGGCGGACAAAAATCATCTGGTATCGGTCGCGAAGGCGGCATGTACAGCCTCGACTTTTACTCCCAGCATAAGACAATCAGTTATAAATACAAAGGTTGAAGCAGGGTAAGTCTACAAGCTAATTATGGCCTCGATTCCGGCGCTTGCCGATGCAAAGTGGTGCGCATCTCTGAACAAGAACGTAACACCATACGATAACGGCACTCGTCGCGGCCAGGTTACTTTTGCCTGCGACCTTATTCAGCGGTTTAGTTGAAACTCTTGAGGTCCTGATGAAAATTTCTCTAAAGCACAAGAAATCCTTCTTGTCTACGTTCGCCCGTCTGAGCATCGCCGCTCAGCTGATCGTGCCGTTCATTTAGTTAACTAACGAGGCTCGTCGCGTTGTCAGATGTTTGCGAGGATTTTCTGACATATTCTGCTTGGCTGAATGAATCACGGCGTCGTGGAAGTCAACCGATATCGGTTGAGTGTTTCGATCACAGCCATCCATCAGGTTTTGGTCAGAAATTCGGCTAAAATTCCTGCCACCGTGAAACTAAATCTCAGCTAGCCCTCCGAGGAAAAGCGCTGAACTCAGCTAACGCTCTCTATCCTAAATTGTCGTTGGAGCCCGGTGCGCATCTCAGCCAACTAGCAACTGCGCCTACCGGGGTGATATCATCTTGCCATCAATGATCATCAAAGCTATTGAACGATATTGAATACGCGCATGCGACTCTGGCGAGGTAAAGGTCTTGAAATTTCTAGTGCTCGGAGCCGGCAGACAAGGATATGCAGTCGCCTACGATCTGATTCGCAGTCCGCGCGTCGAGCAAGTAATCATTGCCGACAAAGATGCCGCCCGCGTCAAACAGTTGGCAGACACGCTGGCTGACGAGAAAGTCATACCGGTCGAACTAGATGCCACGAACACCGAAGAAGTCCTCGAGCTGATGTCACGATGTGGAGTGGTAATCAGCTGTGTCAATTATCACCACAACTATGAGCTGACAAAAGCCGCCCTGCAAGCCGGAGCGCACTTTGTCGATTTGGGCGGTAACAATGATATCGTCGAAAAACAATTCCTTCTCGATGACCTGGCTCGAGAAAGAGAGCTGACTATTATTCCCAATCTCGGTCTGGCACCGGGACTGGTATCACTTCTGGCCGTGACTGCAGCTGCTTCGTTCGACGAACTCTATGAAATACGCTTGCGAGTAGGCGGCGTGCCAATTGAGCCAGAAGGGCTGTTTATGGGTTACGCTCAGTCTTTTTCGACCGATGGACTGATCAATGAATATGTCGAGGACGTCACTGTCATTCGCGACGGGCAGTTGATGAAATTGCCGTCGTTGACTGAAATCGAATCGATCGAGTTTCCCAGACCGTTCGGCAATATGGAAGCATTCAATACGTCGGGCGGTATTTCGACCTTGCCCCTGACATACAATGGCAAAATTCAACATATGGATTACAAAACCATCCGCTACCCCGGCCATTGCGCCCAGGTCAAGCTTTTAAAAGAGATAGGTTTGATGAGCGCCGAGCCTGTACAGTTGCCGACAGGCCAAGTGCGTCCGCGAGAATTGCTCATGCATCTGCTCAGCGATAAGCTCAAACAGGATGAGCCGGACGTAGTTTTAGTGCGGGTCATAGTCACGGGCACAAAAGACAAAAAGCCATCGCAAGTGGTTTGGGATTGCATCGACTACAACAACCAGGCCGAATGTCTGACAGCGATGATGCGCATGACTGCGTTTCCGCTCTCGATTATCGCCCAGATGATCGCTCGCGGAGATA
>CAJCHQ010000247.1 GCA_903970295.1 Bryobacterales bacterium | reverse complement strand
CTGTCGTCACTATGACTACCTTTCTCTGGGTTATCGGTCATTTGCTACTCCGCTCTAAGTGTGATTAGTGGTTCAGCAGACGCAGTTCTTTTAGCAAAGTGCTGCAACCTGAAAGAAAGAGTTTTCATCGTTACACTTTGGTATTGTTGTGTTCTGTCTACGGATCGTCCAAAGTGGTTGTTAGTAGTCGGCAATTAGTTAGTTCACGCTGAAAATTGGACGAAAATTATGACTCTCCAGCGGTTTCGGTTGATCACTGGAAGGTCTTGTTGTGATTCTAGCAGTAAGTGATCTCTATTCGTGGTTCATCCTGCTTTCCTTCTTTCTTCGGTCATTTGCTTCATCCATTTCTTCGCATTCCAGGCAGTCACAGCCAGGGAGACGTTTATCCGATCACCGTCGAATCCTTTGTATCGGCAACGATTCAGGCGATGATCTTGTTTGAGATGACCTATTACTGGCTCTATCGATGCCCGTTTTCGTTGGAGTTCCCTGAAGTATTTTTTGTCGGCATCAGCGTGTCTTATGGAGCCAGTGCGCGGAATGGCGATTCGTTTTATTTCTTGGACATTCTTTGGATATTCTGGCAAATGATATGAGCGATCAGCGGCTAGGTTTTTCGGTATTTCCCGGGTGGCCGTTTTCCAGTCGGACACTGATTCTTCCAAAGTTGTGTTGTCACCGACGTTGCTGTCATATTCTTTGTGAGCGACTACAAATCCGTTTTTGTCGACAGAGATACTGATCTTGCTTCCGAACTCGTTAGGTTTGCCCCGCTTGCCTTTTGCGATACAGGTCACTTGCGGTTCATGGATGCTGTACACCTTATTTTTGAGATGTGTCCCGGCGTACCGAGCTTCGGTTTGTGCAATTACGCGCGCTAGCAGCTCAGCGTCGAGGCGAATTTGTTCTTGAACCTTTTCAATTTGTTTTTGGATACTTTCATCTTTGTGTTTTTTTGCCTTTCGCAACGCGTTCGGAACTCGCTCTAGAACCTTCTTTGCGAACCCTGCTAGCTGCACTGCACCCTTTTTGATTCTTTCTTGCCTATCCTTTCCAAGCTTTATGATCATCAGCAGAGCTTGCCTCGCTTTGCGCGCAAATGTTCGTCCAATCTTGATTTTGCGTCCCAATGCTTTCAGCTTTTTGAGTCCGGCAACCAGGCGCCGACGACCCCTATCCAACAGATTCGTGTCGGTTGGATATGCCACGTTCTTTTCCATCGCTGTGGTGTCAACGAACTGAGATTTGGGCGCGATGCGCTTTTCTGCCAGGAGTTGGTCTCGGATTACGTCTTCTATTTTGCGCATACCGACTGCGCCAATACGTTTGCGGAAGTTAGTCAGTGTAGATGGATCTAGTGGTTCCCATGTTTCGCTTTGGAATGGTTCATCGATGCCACAAAATGCCATCCAGTAAACATCTCCGGTCAGACGTTTGACTACTTCTTCGTCGGATACGTTATGCATATGCTTGAGGATGTGCGCTCCAACCATCAGTCGGATCGGCTTTCCTGAGCGCCCAATTTTGCTGTAATTGGGTGCCAGCGCCTCCACAAGGCGTTCCCAGTCGATTTTCTCAGCCAAAATTAATAGAGGATGATTTGGATTAAGCTTTGCTTGGAATACTCCAGCAATTATCGTCATTTGGTAGGCTTTCTGCAGGGACATGGAAATCCTTTCTGAGCGCGGTTTTTGTATTTAAGCAACTCAATTTTCTCGCACAAAAGTCTCCATGTCCCGTTTCTTTTGAAGATTTCATTTCGCTACCAAATGTGGTGGCAGGGTGAAATCGGCTACCTGAAAATCCTGCTGACAAGATCACACAGCACTTATCTTTAGGCACATTTTTCAGGACGAACTAACTAACTAATTTCAGCGCGTATTTTCTTGATGACGATCGATATGAAGCTTTAATCGTCACGCATTCGGCGACAATCTGCCAGGTATCGGACAAGAATAATTGTGTTCATTCATCGCCCTTCATCCCTTCCTTCGCTAAGTTTCTTATTTCGACCAAATCCATGTCCGCTCCTGAAGTTTATGACACCGCGTATTGCGCTTCGCCATTTCCAAAAGACCAGTTTTCTTTGGGCACTTCGACAAGGCTAATGAACACATCTTGTTTGCGAATTTTTACCGCGGACACTAATTTATCAACCACACTTTTGTAGAAATTTCGCTTGAGGTCTACTGTGCGACCGGCATTGAGAGTGACTTGAATAAAAATGTTGTCGTCAGTTCTCGCTATGCCTAAATAATTTCGATCGAATTGCAAATTACCAGGCGGATGCTCATTGATAATTACAAAGCGATCAAATTCAGGAACGTTTAGCGCCTCGCGCATGGCCTGGTAAACGCATTCGCCAATTTGCTCGCGATAATTCAGGCTCTTTCCTTCAATTAAATCAATTCTTACAAGTGGCATTTGCTTTCTCCCCAAAGCAGAGGCTTTCGCCCCTGCTTTTTAGTTTTAATATCATTTGATTACTTGCTTACACGCCAACTTTATAGCGGTCGGCCGATTCTTTGTTTGAAAGGAAGGGATACAGTGCCAGACGCGATTGTTCGAAGCGATTCCAAACTTCTACATCAGGAAGAGCCGGGATGGTGACAAGTTCTTTCTCATCGAATGCAACGAGTGCAGCATCAACGCAATCTTCTGCGCTCATCACATTCTTTTCGGGAAGATTGTGCACGGGCAGACCAGCACGGTCCCAGAAGTCAGTTCTGGTGGCACCAGGAAGCACCGCCTGTACTTGCACATTTGTATCTTTAAGAGTTTTGAACAAAGACTGCGTGAAATTGAGGACGTAAGCCTTGGTGCCGCTGTATGTGCCATTCAAAGCGTCAGGGTTAACTGCCACCACAGAGGAAATATTGATTACTGCACCAGCATTCTTCTCAATTAAATTCGGAAGCACGGCGGCAGTTAAACGAGTGAGCGCGGTAACGTTCAAA
>CAJCHQ010000246.1 GCA_903970295.1 Bryobacterales bacterium | reverse complement strand
ACGGTCGATTTTCCGGCTGGGACAGAAGCACCGCTCGCGTATGAAGGGGGTGAGCAGGCTGCCGCCGTTAGAATCATGGAAAATAGGCTACTGGTCAAAACCGCTTTGCAAGTCCAAAAAGTCGTGCCCACAATCAAACTCCACTGCCAACTCAAATTGATTTACTCTTGATTTGTCTAGATGCTTTCTCGATGCAATCGAATCGTTCAATTCTAGCGCCTCAAAGGCACAACATGCGGCATCTGGATTGAAGTTTCACGAATCAGGCAAACAAGCAGCCGTCAGCCACTACTAATGGTGGCTAAAGCCTGAGTGTCATGCCGATCGATGCTGGAGCACTTTTAGCAAATCCGAACTTTTCATACAATTTATAGGCATCGCCGTCAGCTAACAATGTCACTAATGCTGTTGAGGGCGCCTCTGCATGGAGCTTTTCCATCAGTCTGCTCATCACGACAGAGCCCAGTCCCTGCCGCTGATATTCAGGCAACACAGCTATATCCACGACATGGAAAACACAGCCGTCGTCGCCGACTATGCGACCCATAGCAATGCACCGCCCTTCATGTCTGAGCGTTACAGCGAACCACGTATGGATAAGACCTCGTGTCGCGGCTTCAACACTCTTGGCACTGAGTCCAGTACTTTTGCGCATCTGGATGTATTCGGGCACGCTTGGGCAACATTCTTCAATCACGTACTCAACTGCCATTGATCAAACTCTGATGAGCCCTCCGCTGCGGCTGTGTTGGTAAGGAAAATGCCAGATTACTCTAATTTCCGCAACACTGATCGTGGAACGAGCCTTTGCTGGCCAAGCGTGTTCACATTGCATCTTGTCAAGAACGTCTAGTCTCAATCTTTCAAAACTGGTGTACAGTACGAGCGCATTATTGATTTCGGGTGGTCGTGTCCATTCTTGAGAACGCGCCACACGGCGAGCACTTATCGGCGAAGGAAATAATGGCAAGACTGGCGACATAATTAGCTGTAAATATCTTTTTTCGGCAATCGCACCAACCAAAAAAGCTGGCGGTTAAGCCAGCTCTTTCGGCAGCGTCATGGTGTTCGCGTCGCCGGTCTCAAGCGCTCGACGGGATGATCGCCACTTTCGTGCGCGGCGACAATCTCGTCGGCGTCGGTCGGAGTGACATGTGAGTAACCAATGCGCGCGCGTCCGGAGACGACCACGACATTGGGGCCACAGCCACAGCGACCGACGCATCCCGAACCGATTACTTCCAGTCGATCAGCTGCACCATGTTTTGCGATTTCGGCTTGTAAGGCATCGACAACCGCTTGAGGATTGCGCTGGCAGCAATGAGTGCCTTCAACGCAAACCCACAGTCTCTTGTTTCTATCGCTCATGGCCTCCATCCTTCCGACGCGGTCGGAGTGAAGAATTACCTGTATGGGTAGTGGTGGCGCGCCCCGTAGAACTGCCGACGCAAAACCATTGCCTTCCCGAAGTAGTAATTTGCCCGCCCCTGGTTGCCCAGCCGGCGGTAAAGTCTGGAAAGATGATCCAGCACCTTGATGTGGTCCGCCGAGAAGAGGATATAGGAAGCGACAAATACGGCGTGACTTCTCTTGTACAAATGGAGAGCCAGGGCAAAGTCGCCCACGCGCTCGGCAGCGAAGCCTTGCAGCATGCAGAGACGACCCATGTTGGCGGTAATTTGGGCTTTCTGCTCCTTGAGCTCAATTTCAATCGCATCGAGTGACTCGCGACCTTCGCTGAACTCCGCACCGATGCGATGCAACAGCAGATAAGCCAGGCCGAGACGAGTTTGGATAGCCTGCTTGCTTGGTGTGCCGGCCAGTTTCTGGGCAGCGATTGCCGCCCGATAATGTCGAATCTCGGCTTCATCTTTGCTGACGAGATTGCAGCAATCGGCAAGAAAGAGATGCCAGGCGGCAACTGCTTTTGGCGAAACTCTCATGGTCGGTCTCCTTTTCTGCGCGAAGCAGATCATGGTTTTTCATGCGCGCAGCAAGCGTCGCAGGGTGGTACGGGACTCGTGCCTCGATTGCTAATTACTTCCTACTGGTCGAGCAACTGCAGTGTCGACTCAGCCAGAATTGCGGCGCCGATCGCAAGCACGTTTTCAGGGATGTCGTAGTTGGCAGCGTGAAGCTGCGTCGGATAACCGTCGATGCCGGTGCCGATGAGCATGAATGCCGACGGCACCGCATTTTTGTACCAGGAAAAGTCTTCTGCCGTGAAGCGAGGAGTTGTATCGGTCACCGCTTGCGCACCAAGAACTGCACCAGCGGCTCGCCTCATCACTCCTGCAATGCGCGAGTCGTTTTCAGTGACCGGTGTGTTGCCCTTGAACGTCAGCTCGAAACTGGCGGAACTCTTCTTGCATGCACGCGCACACACCTGTTCCAAAAGCTTCTTGCAGAGGCTCTGGGTGTCATCGGAAAAACTGCGAATGCTGCCGCGCAAAGTCACTTGCTTGGGCACGATGTTGAATGTCTGGGTGTCGCCCTGGATAGAGCCGAAACCAATCAGCGCCTTACTCTCGAGACCGCGACGGGTGAGGAGACGTTTGGCATTGAGACGGATTTCGCTAGCGACGAGGACTGTGTCGATGGTCCTTTCCGGTTCTGCGATGTGGCCACCAAAACCCTTGATCACAATCTCGAAGGGACTGCTGGCGCCCATCACTGTGCCATCGAGAATGGCTACGTTACCGGCGGGGATATCGGGCATTCCGTGCTGACCGACGATCGCGCTGGCACCTTCGACAGCTCCTTCTTCGACCATACGACGAGCGCCGGTTTTGCCCTCAGCATCAGCGAATTCTTCAGCCGGCTGAAAGAGAAAGCGCAAACGACCGTTCGACAACTTGCCAGAGTGCACATACTGTGCGAGTAGCCTGGCAGCACCAAGAGCCATAGTCATATGAGCATCATGACCGCAAGCGTGCATTTTGTTGGGCGCGCATGATGCGTAAGGTGTGTGCAGTACAGTCTGAATCGGCAAAGCATCCATGTCGGCACGCACAATGACCAGCGGTCCACTGTCACCGAGGTCGGCAATCAATCCAGTTTTGGCGATGCCCGTGCGAACCGAGTAACCATAGCTGCTTAGTAGTTCGGCACATGTAGCTGCGGTCTCAAATTCCTCATAGGAAAGTTCGGGATGTTGATGGAAGTGGTGGCGAATGGACTGAAGATCGGGGAGGAAAGCCATCGCCGACGCCAACAGTTGATTGCCACGCGAATCGATTCGACGTGTTTTGGACATGGTTGCTCTCTTTCTGAAGGCGGTCGCCTGAAGGTTAGAGGATGTCGGCAGCAAAAATCGACACAGAAAAGCAACCAGCCGGGAAGGCTAGTTGATACTGCGATTGGTGGCACAAGACAGGCTTGTTGCTATTTACGACCTGATTTGAGAGTGAAGAGAAATACTGCCCTCACTATAGCAAAAGCCTTTCGTTACAACAATTTCGGGACTTTACCGAGAAGTGTATCTGCGGACCTTTCGGAACCTCGCAAAAATCAGCGCAGTTTATTAAGAGGGAAATTATTGTAAGCGCCTAGCGCAGCCCGCGCTAAACGCGCTACTCATGAGCTTTGTTCGAGCTTTGTTCGAGCTTTGTTCGAGCTGTGCTCGAGATCAGCGACCACGAATGCGCAATGATGCGCCCACTCTTTGAGCACGTCTTTGCTTGTTTGCTTGCCCTTCGCGATTGCCGCTGAAGCGCAACGAATGTCTCTCGCTGTGAATTTGATGTTTTGCCAGCGGCAGAAC
>CAJCHQ010000245.1 GCA_903970295.1 Bryobacterales bacterium | reverse complement strand
TCCCTCTTATCACACCCTGCCGCCCGAAAAGGGCGGGGAAACCGCCCTGTGGTTTCGTTAAGGGAATCCGAGGGGATATTAAAATGGGGCTGAGCGATTCGAAGAAAGAGCCAGGTTCAGCCGATTGGCAAATTTTTTTATGCAACTGCGTTTTTCTTTATCGCGAAAAGGTCTATTTCTGGTGGCTGTGCCTCTGATTTGCCAGGTGCTTTTTGTCGGCACTTTGATTTATCTGCAAGAAAAAGCCGAGCGCGAGGCTGCCAGGGTAGAACACTCGAAAAAAATAGCCGATGCCACCAACGCTTTGATCAAAGATTTGTACGACGTCGTCAGCTCGGTCAAGGGTGAAAATCTGCAACGCTCAGGCTTAGAAAGCAGCTTGTATCGCGACGCCGTTCGCGACATCACCGGCCAGCTCAATTCGCTGCAGGGATTAGTCAAAGACGACCCGAAAAAATCAGCCATTGTTGCCAAAAGCAGAGCCGCCAGCGAGAATGCTCGCAGGGTTTTGACGACCGTGGAAGAGGCCTACAGGTCGGGCGATCCAATGGCACTCGCAATAACATTGCGTGGTGTACGCTCTGATCTGCATCGTCTGCTCAAAGGTATCGTTTCGTCTGAACTGGTTTCGATGGCTCAGGAAGAGCGCGCCGTCACCGAACAGAGTCCGGAAATCCAGGCGAAAATGCGCCACCAAGCCCGCACATACATTATCATTTTCTTGTTCGTCAGCGTCGCTGTCACTCTCGCTCTAGCCAGATTTTTGCGCAACGACATCATGAGCCGCTTGAACGTACTGACCGACAACAGCTATCGCCTGGCCAGCCGCAAAGCTTTGCAAAATCCCCTCGCCGGTGACGATGAACTGGCACAGGTCGATCACACTTTTCACCGCATGGCCGAAGCGATCGAAGAAGCAGCGCGCAAAGAACTGGCGATTGTGGAAAATGCCGTCGATGTCATCTGTTCACTCGATGCGCGCGCCACTTTTATCGCTGTCAGTCCAGCTGCAACAAGGGTTTTCGGTTATCGACCCGATCAACTGGTGGGCAGCAAATTGGCGAAATTAGTGCTGCCCGAGGATATCGATCAAGCCTTCGAGAACTTTCAAAAAATCATTCATGGACAATCGTCGCCGCCAATCGAAACACGCGTGCAAAAAAAAGACGGCAGTATCGTCGACATTCTCTGGTCGGCGCACTGGTCGAAGAGTGAGGGCTCGATGTTTTGCGTGGCCCACGACATTACTGAGCGAAAAAAAGCTGAACGGATCAAGCAGGAAGTTTTAGCCATGGTCAGCCATGATTTGAGAACGCCGCTTGCCACTGTGCGCGGTTTTCTCGAGATGCTCGAAGGCGGCCTCTTCGGTGATTTAAACGAACGCGGGCAGCACCTGCTCACGGTCGCGGATCGCAGCACACTGCGCATGCTCACACTAATCAAGGACTTGTTGGAAATCGAGCGCCTTGAAGCCGGCATGCTCGAATTGCATAAAACGACAGTCTCACTCGACTCTGTTTTCGAACACTCGGTGCAGGCGGTTCAAAGTCTGAGCACTGACAAATCGGTGAGCGTGGAAATAATATCGTCGTCTGCCCTGGTCGAAGCTGATGAAGATCGCTTAGTTCAGGTCGTCGTCAATCTGCTCACCAACGCGATCAAATTTTCTTCACCACGAGGCATCGTTCAAGTTTTTGCGAATCAGTCGAAAAGCAATGCCGAAATCTCTGTACGAGATCAAGGTCGGGGCATCCCGCGGTCGCAGATCAAAAATATCTTCGACCGTTTCAAACAGGTGGAAACAACCGACGCCACCGAAAAAAGCGGGACCGGACTGGGACTGGCGATTTGCAAAGCCCTGGTGGAACTTCATGGTGGCACGATCAAAGTCAACAGCGAAGAAGGACAGGGCAGCACCTTCACCTTCACGATTCCCTTGAGCGCAAGCGGTCAGGGTACGGCACCACCGAAAGTCGAATCATCACTTGCGTCAGCTAGTGAAAACTGAGGCCCAAGCGGTTAACATAGCTACTATTGCAATTGAGGAGAGGGATTATGATTTTGCGTCAGCTCATCGCTCTGGTCACGGCCAGTATCGTCTTCGGCATGCCTGCCTTAAGCCAACCAGCAGACGGCGGCGGTCCAGGTCATCCGGGCTCAGTATTTGACAAGCTAACCGGAAAAAACGCATTGACAGACGACCAGAAAAAGCAGCTTAGAGCCCTTTCGGCTGATCTGATCACGCAGGTCAACGTGAAAGCGCCGGCACTGCGTGCCAAAAGAATGGAAATCCTGACTGGTTTGACCGAACCCACAATCGATGCCGCCAAACTGCAAAGTGCGCAAACGCAACTGAATTCGGGCACAGACGACGTCAACATGCTGGTTCTGCAAAATCAGATCAAGCAGATGCAGATTTTGACGCCCGAACAACGGGCGCTCTTGCGGCCCACACCGGGCGAAGCTGCCGCCGACAAATAAGCTCAGCCGCTCAAACGAAAAAGCACCGACCAATCAAATTGGCTGGCGCTTTTTAATTTGTCGTGGGTGAGCTTAGTAGTTGCCGCTAATGCTGGTGTTCATGTGACTGGCATCGGAGGCCATTTGATTCAAACCACCCGCCATATGATTGGCGATTACATTAATGTAGCCGTGCTGAATAGCCAATGCAATTACAGCAAAGGCGCCGAAGGTAAATAGCATCCACGCCAAAGTGCTGCCATACTCCGAAATTCCCTGACCATCTTCTTGCACGCAAAACTCACGCATGTAGTCTTTCGCTGCTGTTAACATTTCCCCAACTCCCTTGCTCCCGAATGGGCGCCTCTAAAGTACATTCTAAAGTAACACGAGCGCTTGCCAAGAGCAATAAAAATCTTTGCATTTTAAAGATTCTATTCCCGGGCCGATTGCTCCGATGGTCTGACAGCACCGGATTTACAGCATTCGACATGACAAAAGTCATGGTTGCCTGCAATACCAGAAGGCGGAAGCCCAACCGCTGGTCAGATCGGAAGAG
>CAJCHQ010000244.1 GCA_903970295.1 Bryobacterales bacterium | reverse complement strand
CTGCTGCAGGCATGTCGCTCTTAAGCACTGTGTCAAGGGCGCTTGCATCAGACGTATTCAATCCTGCTCCTGTCAATGCGGAGTTCATCAAAGCATCGTCGCCGCTCGTGCCGCCATCATAGTTGCTTTCCACATATGGCTCCAGGTCTTTTTCATATCCAGAAGCTGACAAAACATTTGATGCATCCGTTAGGGTTTTAGCCAAAGTCGGATCAGTCGTTTGCAAACTAGCCACAAATGGGTCTGCGTCCAGTGCCGTGGGCATATCCGACTGCAACACATTTTTCATAGCAGCCTGATCACTGGAACTCAATCCAGCTTGGCTTAGTGCACCACTCATGAGTGTGCTATCAAGATTGTTATTCGTCGTATAGTTGTTTACTAAGTAATTCTCCAGTTGGCTGTATCCGGCCGTCGATAATTGGGAAGATGCATCAGTCACAGTTTTGTAAAGCGTCGAATCATTCGTTTGGGCGTAGTTCAAAACCTGAGCAGCCGGCATGTCTTGTTCTATGACATTCTGCAACGCTTTGGAATCTGTCGAACTAAGCCCCGCTTTAGTCAGGGAGTTGGACATGAGGGTAGCATCAAGATTGGAATTGGCGCTTGGGTTATTGCTAGCCAGGTAATTATCGAGCGAGGACATGCCCGCTGTGGTGAGCTTGCCGGAGGCTGCACTTAGAGTATTCGCCAGCGTCGGATCCGCCTTCTCCATAGCTGTCAGAGTAGGGTTGGCAGCACCAGCGCCCGTCGCACTCGATCCAGTGGTGCCGCTGCCACCACCTGGAGGCGCGGTTGTAGCTGTTGCGCCACTGCCACTCTTTGAAGAAGTAGACGTTCCGCTTGTTGACGAATCTCCACTATCCGAAGGAGCGCTAGAAGACGTAGAGCCTTTGCCACTATCAGAGGGAGCACTCGAAGCTGCAGAGCCATTGCCACTATCCGAAGGAGCAGTCGAAGCTTTAGAGCCATTGCCGGCACCGCCTGCAGTATCTGAATTACTGGGCGGCGGAGATTCGCTGACCGATATCGTCTCTTGTCCATTCGCACCCGGTCCGATATTTATATTTACGTCAGATCCCGCCGGAAGGCTACCGAAATTTAGTGTGATTGTATCTTTTGACTGTCCTGACCCGGTCGTAATTTCCACTGATGGCAAATAATTGGATGCACTGCTGTCAGATGGTTGGAACGAAGTTGGCGCGTTTGCCGAGTAGCCTTCAGCAGCCACGCTTTGATAGGGAGAGGAGTTGACTGACTGCTGTTCCGGTCTGTTACATTGCTGTTCTGGCGATTGAACCATAGTAAACCTCCCAAATCGGCGCTTCGTTCCTGAGCAATAGAGAACATTGGTTTGTTAGCAAAACCGAATGCCTAAACTGATTGGAATCGTGATTAGATGTTGTTTGTGAAAGAGCGACTCTACGAAAACAGGTTGAACTTTCGACCGGATCTGGCAATCCGGTTTGGTGCTGCATTGCACACTGGCACATGCAGAGTAGTAATAGGCAGATAGCGACTCCGTGGTCCAGAGACGATTGACTTTAAGCTGCGAAAATTACACGTGTGTGACACAACTCTGACACAAAAATTTTCGAGAGGACATTCTACAAGGAAGTGCAGATTGGGCGGCTCGACTTTGGAGAACTGCAGGCATGCAAGAAGTATTTTCCCTTCCAGTTCGCTGATATGAATTCTTTGCAAGGTCCATTAGTGGCAGCAGTGAAATAATTAAATCTTCAGGAGAACCTGGCGTGATTCAAGCTCATTGCAATCCCATTCCCAAAATTAAGCGACGAGAACCAGCCGATGTGTGGGCTAAGGGAGAAGTCACTGCGAATGGTGCCGCTGTCGCGCTGAGAGAGCCGCATCTTCCTTTCCTCGACGGCATGCGGGCAATAGCCATTCTCTGGGTGATGGGCTTTCACACTCACGGTCCGATTGCCGGATTCCTGGCGGAGAACGGCGGCTGGTCCGGAGTAGACATTTTTTTCGTGATCAGCGGTTTTCTCATCACCGGTATTTTATTGCGCGAACAAAAAAAGACCGGTTCGATCAGCCTCAAGAACTTCTATATCAGGCGCATGTTGCGACTGCTGCCGATCTACTATTTGCTGCTGTCCATTATTCTTCTCTTCAATCCAACGCAGTGCAAAGAGATTGCGGCAGCAGTCGGCATCGCTTTCGTCTATATGTCCAACTATGACATCGCGCTGGGTTGGGGACACATCCTCGGCTCCGGTCTGGAAGTAACATGGTCTCTCGCTGTCGAGGAACAGTTCTATTCCGTCTGGCCTGGCGTGATCAAATTCTGCCGCAAATATTTATGGCATGCGGCTGCTGGCTTGATTGTCTTGTGCGAGGTATGGAAAGCTTATCTGATCTTTCATCAAGCTAATTGCGTGCGCATGACGGGCGGATTCGACACCCGAATCGACGTGCTCATGTTTGGCGCTCTTGCTGCGCTCGCCATCAACCACGAGCCCACAAAACAATGGCTCACGAAACTTTTATCAAAGAGTTTGCTGGCGCCGGTTCTTCTTCTGACAATTTTCTTTTATGTCCATGGAATCGGTCATCCGAGCAAGCTAGCCACCATTCCTGAACGATTATTTTGTTGGGATGCCCGCGTGCCTGCTCTTTCGATATTGACGGCTTTACTGATTCTTGCGTTGGTCGTCAAACCCAAATCAATCGCCGGCAAGTTTCTCTCCCATCCGGTCATGACTTACTTGGGACGCATTTCCTACAGCTTGTACATCTGGCACAGCATCTCTTTCTTCATCGTCAACAAGTGGCTGGCGCCATTCACACAATGGTATGGTGAACTTGCCGGTTACGGTATGGCTATTGCGATTGCCAGTGGCAGTTACTATTTGGTTGAGTCACCATTTTTGCGTTTAAAAGAACGATTCACCGAGCCAAGATCGGCGGTGCGTCCCAGCACGTCCGCCCGCGTCATTTGAAACACGCGGGTTTATGGAAAAGACGGATGGTGCATTTCAAATGATCGATGAGTTTATTTCGAAATTAGCCGTCTTGCTCGAAATCATTAATTGGAGCAGTCAAAAAGGGGAGCCATACCTCGGGTTAAGCCTATATTTTTCGAGCGCCAAAGGGTTTAATGTTGGCATAGTAGAACCCATATGTTCCCCACCAGTCTTTTTCCGAGGACCAGATCGTGCACGGCGAAAATAAAGGAGTACATATATGTCTCGCCATTGGCTTACCCGTGGTGTAGCTGCCGCTATGGCTTGCTGCACGGCGACACTCAACTGCACCGTCGTCAACTCCATGGAAGACACATCCAGTCGAACAGGGGCCACGACACGCATGAAGAAGGCAACAACGGCATCTCTGGGCGGTCCGGATCGCTACCTGACGTCGGTGAGCACCGACAAGCCGATCTACCACGGCGGTGAGAAAGTCTACGTGCGCGGCGTATTGCTCAATGCCGCCAATCACAAGCCGCTGGCTGCCGGGCAAAGCGCCAATGCCACTGTGGAAATCAAAGGCCCCAAAGGCGATGTGGTCGCCAGCGGCTTCCCATCAGCAGATAACAGCGTCTGGGGTTGCACCTGGGAAATTCCGCCGGACGAAGCGGGCGGCGAATATAGCATTCGCGTCAGCTATCCTTGGGATGGTCACGCACCGGCCGAGCGCAAGTTCGACATCCGCGCTTACCGAGCACCGCGACTGAAGTCGCAGATTACTTTCCTGCGCGATGGCTATGGTCCGGGCGAGAAGGTGAGCGCCACACTCGACGTGAAGCGGGCTGAAGGCGGCGCACCAGAAGGCGCGAAAGTGACAGTGACAGCGCGAGTAGATGGCACCGAAATCAAAGGCGGCGCAGGCACAGTCGACGCCAACGGTTTTTGCCATGTGAGCTTCGAACTGCCGCACCAGATTCCGCGCGGTGAGGGGACTCTGGCCTTAGTGATCGAAGATGGTGGAGTGGTGGAAACCGCTTCCAAGACGATTCCGATTCTTTTGCAGACTCTCGACTTGCAAATCTTTCCCGAAGGTGGCGACTTGCTGGCTGGCTATGCCAATCGGGTATATGTGCAAGCCAAGCAACCTAACGGCAAGCCGGCCGATCTGGTGGCGAAGCTAATCTGCAAGCAATCTGCGAACGCTCCAGTGACTGAGTTTCGCACTGAGCATGAGGGGCGAGGACGCTTCGAATTTACTCCTGTTGCTGGCCGAGACTACTACCTCGCGATATCACAACCGGCAGGAATCAAAACCCTCTATCCTCTGCCCAAGTGCAAAAGCGACGGTGCTGTCGTGCATGCAGACAAAGATGTTTTCGCTAAGGGCGAACCAATCGCCGTGCATGTGGGATGCACAGAGAAGGACTGCCGCGTGACGCTCGCCAAGCACGAAGTGGAAGTGGCCTCATTGAAAATCAACCCCAGCAACAAGCCAGAAAGTAAGGCGGGTATTTTGCGTCCGCTCTCCTTCAATGTCGCGCCCGATCTGGATGGGGTACTGACTTTGACGGTGTGGGATGACAAAGGCATGCCGCTAGCCGAGCGCCTGATCTTTCGTCAACCTGCCAATCCGCTCAACATAAGCATTAATGCAGATCGCCAATCCTATATTCCCGGTGAGCACGCAAACCTGACTGTCAAGGCCACAGATTCGCACGGCAAGCCGGTTTCAGCGGTAGTCGGCGTCACAGTTGCCGATGACAGCGTTTTGGCCATGGTGGAAAAGCGAGAGCAAGCACCGCGCTTGCCCGTTATGGTTTTCTTGGAACCGGAAGTTAAAGACCTGGCCGATGCGCAGGTCTACCTCGATCCGAAGAACGCCAAAGCCCCTCTGGCTACTGATTTATTGCTCGGCACGCAGGGTTGGCGGCGTTTCGCGCTCATGGACATGACCAAGTTCGTCGAAAAGAATGGTGACGAAGCCAGGCGTGCAGTGGCAATGAAGATTCAGTCCGCAGTGGACGCTGCCGCTTTCACTTCATCTGGGCAAGGCGTTGTCGGCATGGCCGCTGCTGGTGGCATGGCTGGGCAGGGCATGGCTATGAAGGGCATGCCCATGGGAGGCGCGAAGGGACAGTGGTTCCAGGCACCAATGGCGATGCCGATGCCGGCGCCGATGGTCGCTAATATGGCACCAAGAGCCAAGCAGATGGCGCCGATGGCACCGCCGATCGACGAAGCAATGGCTCTTAATGTGGCCGCCCAGGCACCGCCAGCGATGGCCATGCCTGTGGCCCAAGATGCACTCAAAGCCGCGGCCCCGATACCAGCTTTAGACATGGCCATGGGCAAATTCAATTTCCCGGGCAGTGATTTCAAAATGCAAAACGCTATTCGCGCTGAGTCTGCAAAAAAAAGGAGCGCGCAGATTCTTGGCCGAGAAAAGGAAGCGCCGCGTGAGCCAGGCGGCGGAATGATCGTCGTGCGCGAGTTCGCCCATCAAGTGCGGAAGAACCGAAAGCCGACCGATCGCGTCGATTTCAGCGAAACGCTGTACTGGAATGCTGGTGTCAAAACCAGCGCCAAAACTGGCGAAGCGAAGATTAGCTTTGGTCTCAACGACAGCGTGTCGACCTTCCGCGTATTTGCTGATGGCTTCGCCGGTGATGGCGCCATTGGTGCTTCGAGTTTGGTGCTATCGTCAATTCAGCCCTTCTATGCAGAGGCGAAGCTGCCCCTGGAAGTGACGTCGGGAGACCGCATTCTTCTGCCTGTAAATTTAGTCAACGCCACGGGCAGCAAGCTCTCGACTGTTGGCTTGAAAGTTGATCTCAAAGGCGATTTCAAACTAACTGAAATGTCGAAAAGTCCCGGTGACATCGGCGCCGGCAACCGCGTGCGCTTGATTCAACCGATTAATGTGGGACTGGTTAACGGGCTCAAGGACTTCAGTCTCGATGCAAGAGCTGGCGCGTATGAAGACAAAGTCACGCGCAAGTTATCAGTCAAGCCCAAAGGTTTTCCGATCGAGACCAGTTTTGGTGGCATGCTCGAGCCCGGCAAAACAGTAACGCACACCATTATCATTCCGCCAGGTGTCGTGCCTGGGAGCCTGGTGTCGAACACGGCCGTCTACCCGACGCCGCTCGCCAACTTGACTGAGGCTCTGCAACGAATGATTCAAGATCCCTACGGGTGCTTCGAGCAGACCTCTTCGACCAGCTATCCGCTGACGATGGCCCAACAATACTTCCTCTCGCATGCGGGCATTGACCCCAAACTGATCGAACAATCGCGTCAGAAACTGGACGCCGGATACAAGCGCCTGGTCGGTTTCTGGTGCCCCGACAAAGGCTACGAGTGGTTTGGCGAAAATCCGGGTCACGAAGCGCTGACAGCTTTTGGACTGCTCCATTTCGCTGATATGGCGCAGGTGCGCGAAGTGGACCAGAACATGATTGCCACCACAAGATCCTGGCTGCTCAAACAGAAAGATGGACAGGGTGGCTTCACGCGCAAGCGCCGCTCGCTGCATTCCTGGACGGAAGATAAGAACGACTCGAATGCCTACATTGTCTGGGCGCTGCTAGAATCTGGTGAAAAAGCTGATGAACTGAAGCCGGAACTCGCTTCACTCAAAACAGCGGCCGCCAACAGCCAGAACAATTACGCCGTGGCATTGGCTGCTAATTCGTTCTACCTGGCAGGTGACAAAGGGGAAGCGATCAAACTAATGGATCGATTAGCAGCAAAGCAAAAGGCAGATGGTAGTGAAAGTGGTATCAAGAGCTCGATTGTCGGCAGCGAAGGCGAATCACTGCAAGTCGAAGGCACGGCGCTGGCGACTTTAGCCTGGTTGCGCGAACCCGCGTATGCCGGCAATGTCGAAAAGAGCATTAAATTCCTGGCTGATTCCTGCAAAGCCGGCCGCTATGGCTCAACGCAAGCAACGGTTCTGGCCCTGCGCGCAATCGTCACCTATGACAAGCAGCGAGCGCGACCAAAAGCACCAGGCAAGGTGCAACTCTCTGTCGACGGACATTCAATCGGCGATTGGGCCGACTTCGATCAATCTACGCAAGGCGCCATCAAGCTCCCCGACCTGACTGAGCTGCTCACCACCGGAGAGCATAAGCTGGCCTTACGAATGGAAGGTGGCGGACCGATGCCCTATTCGCTGGCAGTGAAATACAACGCCCTCAAGCCTGAAAGCGACGAGCAATGCAAACTCGACGTTTCAGTTAAAATGGCGCAAGATAAATTAGTGGAAGGTAATGCCACCGAAGCTAATATCACCGTCGTGAACAAGACCAAGGAAGTGGTACCGACCCCGGTGGCGATCATCG
>CAJCHQ010000243.1 GCA_903970295.1 Bryobacterales bacterium | reverse complement strand
ATTATGCGGGTCGACAATTCGGCGATATCGGTGAACTTGAAAGTTTACCGATATCGTCGAATTATTGCTCACAATGAAAAATCGTGGGCAAGAAAATAGTGTCAGAATTCCCCAATGTTTTTCATACATTGCAATATTTTTTTGAACTTTTTAGCAACTCACGACGTTCAAATATGTAGGACCGGGAGAAGACTACATGAATACAATTCCACCACACTCTAATCAAAACGACGACCCGTCGGAGAACGGAGGCGACGAGGTCGATAAAGCATTTGCAGAATTCAATGCAAAATTTCCAAACAAAGATGATGTCGAGGCGTTCGTCAGGGAAATGTTTCGCGCAACAAACGGGAAATTTCGGATCAGGTGCAGATACTGCAGTTACCGAAAATTCAAATTTCTGCCAGGCGGAAGAGTGTTAAGATGCAACAAATGCAAGAAGGAAACCTGGATAACAGCTGACACCCTCTACAAAAATGTAAAGCACGTTCGGGCCTGGGTTGCAGCTATCTGGTTTCTCGAACGTGGAGTAGCCGTCAGCAGAAACCGCTTCTCAAGATTGCTCGAAATTGCTTATTCGACAGCGTGGGAAATGTTTAAAAGACTTGCGATCGTAATTCAAAGCCAGATGACCATGAAGGCTTTGATGGTACCGTCGGGTTATTTTCTGAGAGCGCTTAGCAAACGCAGTCGCTTAACTCCAGCAGGAGACGATCCATCCGGGGAAGAAGCGGAGGCGGAAAGAGTGAAAGCTGTTTGGGTCGAAGGCGCGAGTGAGTCAGCTGCCACCCGAGAAGATTCTTCAGTATCTAAATCGGCTACGAATTATGCTACGAGAAACATTAGATCGCATGATCAAACAAAAGCGAAGTCCCAAGCACCAGAACTCTCTGCAGCTGTCCTTGATCATTTATCGCAATTGGAAAAAGAAATTTACGAAATGCTGGGCAATAAGCCACTGAAGCTAGAATTTGTCCGCGAACTCACAGGAAAACCGGCACGCGAAATATTATCGGCTATTTCGATGCTTGAAATTCAGGGACTGATAGACAAGTGCGACCATGGCTACATACAAGTGCAAACAGCCCAGGCAAATCCAGACGAGCCCGAGCTGTCTTCTGAAGATT
This sequence comes from Bryobacterales bacterium, assembly GCA_903970295.1. The sequence goes on along the minus strand of CAJCHQ010000243.1, from coordinate 1,712 downwards.
TGATGACCATTGCCGGCTATATAAAGTTCGTGCATAGAAATTTTCACGGGATAAGCCGAAAATATCTGCAGCTATTTTTAGCTGAATATTGGTGCTTGATGGATAGGAAGAGATGGAAAATCGACTCTCTGCTCAGAGTGTGCCAGCGCTTCCGTGCCATTCCCTACGAGGAAATCCAGGCATATGAGTCACCGCGCTTGGTGAAGATGAAATTTTGAGCCTCTTCGTTCGACCCAGCGCACCTTTGTTGCCTCAACCGCGAAGTCTCGTTTGACCTAATTTTTTCAGCAATTCCTCAGTTTCATTTATGAGCGTCTCGACAAGTTCAGCCATGGACACTTCCCTAGCTAATCGACCGCCTTGCCCGGACCACAGGTTGGTGTACTCGATCTGTCCAGACTGATTAGCTAACTTGCGAAACCCTCGTGTCAACGAATTCTGATAAGGAAAGGGCAAAAGCGGTGTCTCTTTGTTTTCTGCGATGTAAGCATTCTCGATTCCGCGCGCAGCACCGCCAGAGAACACTTTTGTAATTGTCGTATCGTCAGCATCGTGCTTCTGAATCGCTTTTTTGTAAGCATCGTTGACTGGGCTTTCGGTGACGGTGAGAAATGCCGTGCCCATCTGTACCGCTTGCGCACCTAATGACAGAGCAGCAGCAATTCCGCGCCCATCCATAATACCACCTGCAGCTATCACCGGAATTTTTACTGCATCCACTACCTGCGGTATCAACGCTAAGCCTCCGATGAGCGAATTCTCGGAATTGCCGATGAACGTTCCTCTGTGTCCTCCAGCTTCAGCACACTGGGCCGTAATTGCGTCGACCCCGGAGCACTCTAGTGCACGCGCTTCTTTCACATTTGTTGCGGTACCAATCAAGAAAACTGAAGCTAGTTTAAAAGCCTCTATCCAGCTCGCTTTGGGAATGCCCAGAGTGAATGAAAATGCAGGAACACGTGCTTCCAAAACGACATCCAATTGGGCTTCAGGGTCGATCGCCGTTTTCACAGATTCGATAGTTGGAGCAGCAATGCCGAAATGATCGTAGTATCTTTGTAAATAATCTCGCGCCTCGGCAATTTGCTCTCTCTCAGGCGCTGCCCCCTCGTTCAATGCAAAAAGATTTACAGAAAAAGGTTTATCAGTAAGGGCTCTGATATCGGCAATCGCTTTTTTCAATTCAGCAGGCGATCTGTATTGCGCACCAAGCGAGCCCATAATGCCGGCATTGCAAGCGGCAGCTACGAATTCGGGGGTATCAGACCCAGCCATCGGAGCTTGAATAATCGGATAGCGGGTCTTTAGAAAATCGTGCATAAAATCTGGTCAAAGACGCAGGGGCACAGCATTATAAATTAACCGATATCGGTCAATTTCGCACTTGGATTACAGCTCCTCGAAACATTTGACGCCTGCCTCGGCGACAGCCTGATCCTGGTCGCCCGAGCCTCCACTAACACCAATTGACCCGACAGCAACTCCGTTTTTTTTCAATGGAATACCACCGGCAAAGATCATGATTTTGCCATCGTTCGAGGCGTGAATTCCATAAAAAGGCTGCCCTGGTTGAGCAAGAGGTGCCAGTTCCTTTGTCGATGTCGTAAATGCAGCCGCAGTGAACGCTTTTTTTATCGAGATGTCAACACTTCCCATCCAGGCACCGTCCATGCGTACATGTGCGATCAAATTCCCACCGACATCGGCAATGG
>CAJCHQ010000242.1 GCA_903970295.1 Bryobacterales bacterium | reverse complement strand
GCAGGCTTGTGAGTAGGGGCTCGTTGGTGGGTCACAGTGCCGGCGGGCTTTTGATCGGATTGATGCCGAATCACGCTAAATTGACTAGCGCGGTCGCAATCGGCTGCTCAACCGGTTATGTCAACAAAGTCGCCATGCCGGATCGCATTTTTGCATCCATTTTGCTCAAATACTATTTTCCTTTGGCCACTAAGATATTTGGTTACTTGCCGGCCAGGCGCCTCGGTTGGGGCGAAGATTTACCGACAGGCGTTGCCATGCAATGGGCTCACTGGTGCTCAAACCCGGGATACATCGAAAACGCCTTCGGCAAAGACATCCTCACCAATTTTTACGACGACATCACGATGCCGTTGTTATGCATGAATATGACCGACGATCCGATCACCACACCAGCGAATGTCGATGCCGTGCTGAAATTGTTTGCTCATGCGGCTATCGAAAAACGCTATTTGAAACCCGCCGATTTTGATCTCGATGAGGTTGGACACATGGGTTTTTTTCGCCCGAAAAACAGCGCCCTCTGGCCACAAGTGAGCGCCTGGCTGGATCTTCACACCTAGTAAGCTGCTCACCACAAAACAATCTGCACTTCGGTAGATTAGAATGCTGCGTCATAAGGATTATATGATCGAATCTCGGACGAACAAAGCAGCCTTTGCCTCAGCACCTGCATTTAAACATTTTCGAAATGCTCTACTCATCAACTTAATTGTTTCATCTGCATGGAATGCGCAGCCAGCAAATCCCCTACCAAGCCGTTCGTCGCCAAAGAAGAGTTCAATCATGCCTTGCACCGTCATCAGCGGCGGCAACGAAATACTTGGTGGATTCAAAACGTATGTTACGCCAAAGGCGGTACGCGTCCAGTCTTTAAGCAGCAAGTGGTATCTGATCACGAAGGCCCCAGATTGGCATGTCACTTTGTACAACCCCACAAACAATCAGGGGATGTCTATGCAGCTGCAAAGATGGCTGAAACACACGCCTCAATTCGCATACTGGCCAGTGCCTAAGGAATCCGAGCAGTGGCATATTTATCTTTCCACCAGGATTCAATTCCTCGGTCACCCCTGCCTCAAAAACCTAGTCTTCAAGACAACAACTGCTGCCAAACATAATTACAGGTCCAAGAACAACGACTATATCTTGCTGGATAATCAGATAGCTTCTGTCGAAAGCTGCCACGTGGTTCAGGTCTTCGCTGGCGTTCCTTTGAGCGAACGCATCCCGCTGTGCTTCAGTATGCCGATCCACGAACGCGACGTCAAAACTTCTGACAAATATTTGTCTCACTACATTCTCAAATCAATAAAGATCGAAGATACCTCCATGCCATCAGATTTCTTTGCCTACCCGACCGGATTCAAAAACGTCAAACGAGAAGTTGATGTAATCTCAGACTCTCAAAAACAACAGAATTTTGAAAACATTATTGGACCTTTAACGGAGCCTACCAAGTGAGCATGCTGACGACAATTAACCGAACACAGCAGCATGACATAATATTATCTTTGTGAGAGACAGAGACCTTCAAACAGTGCGAACAGAATTCTTAGCTTGCATCCTGGCCGCGTGCGGTTTGCTTTTAATCTCGACAGAGGCTTACTCAGCCGACGTGGGCAAACAACAGTCCCCAGCTAAACAAGCAAGCATTGCTACATCCGCGAAACAAGCGGCTTGTGACGGTTGGGAATTAGATCAGGAAAACCGCGCATTTGGTCCACAGCGATGGCTAATTACCAATCAGTACGCTCGACTCACGAGCCCCAGCACTGGAATGGTAGTAATCTATCGCCTGGCTGACGACACATTACTGCAATACAACCCGCACAACAAACTCTTCTACGAGATCAAATCACCGAATGTCAAAACGTTCAATTCCCATAGCTTAGCTAAACTTTTTGGCGTCGATTTGAGGCGATTTGATTGGGTCAAAGGTCGTACCACTAAAGCGCTCAACGTGCATTTGACCGAATATTGTCCGGCCAAGCGCGCCGATTTAAAAATGTCGCAATCCGAAGCAGATGATTTTCAAGTGATTCTAAATACCTGCGACGGGTACTGGCGGTGCGACGACATAAAACCGCCAGCCAGAATTTCAGAGATCATCTCAAATTGGATCGGCTTTCCGGCGGCCCCCGGTGTCCCTTTTAGCCTTAGCGCCCGTATAGACAACTTGCCCCAAAAGCTGATCGAGACTACAGTCTGCAAACGGACAAAAGTAGATGTCAGCGCGTTCTTTCTGCCGACCGGATACACCCGTGCCCAGACAGAACACGAAATGCTTCTCAACGGCGAACAACAAGATATGCTGGAAGAGCTCATGCCCGAAAGACCGGCTAAGCGGTAGCGGGCGCGTAATTCCTGGGTTCAGTTTTTGAAGACGTCTGACTTTGACGGGCCCATCTGATTTATATTGTGGCTGTCTTCGCTAATGCCGTGACGGCGAAAAAAATCTTGCAGCAGTGCGTTGTGCATGTTGTTTGGCATGATGCTGTTGTCGTCCTCATTCCGAGTTAGATCATCGCCCGTTGGTCTCGAACCAAAACTGTTCGCATAGGTCTCGGATAGGCGAGAAAATAGTCCCTTTGCTTTGAGCTGAGCTTCCACCTGTGTGACCCATGAGGCAAAATCTTTTTGGCTCATGTGGGTGTTAGTCAACCAATCGCGCTGGAAATCAGCATAGGCTTTGATTGAGTCGGAGTTGGAAGCGTCGGCAACTGTTTGTTTGACGGACACTTGTAACTTTTTTTTCTGCTCTGCTCTTTCGATGGTCTGGTGCCTTCTCAAATAATCTTCGACGAGGAAATTGTGCAACGAATCGTCGGGCACGTCGTTGCGGCTTGTGACGACGTCAACTGCAGCTTCAAGGGAGCTTGGCTTGCTTCCGTCCGGTTTGGTTTCGTAGAGTTCAGAAATTTGCGGCAAAAGTCCAGACTTGACCAGAGATGCTTCGACGCTGTGTTGCCACTGATCGTAGCCAGTTCCCGGCAGCGATGTCGCTTTTCCCCAGTCCACTTGAAGTTTAGCGAGCGCTTTACTTTTGTCGGAGTCGTCGAGGTCATGAATGGTTTGCGTCAACAGCTGCTTTTCAGTTGGTAATTTCTGGTCCACTTGCTTTTCCCCGTGCTAGATTGACTTCGATATTAAGATCGAACGCGGTCTTCTTTGGGGCAAAGCATTAAACCCCAGCGGCTGCCCTCAAGCCTGAGCTCACCAAAAGCTGCCCTATTAATTGATTGCTTCCTCGAGGTTGGCTTCAAGCAAGCGCGCAGTTGACGAGCGTGAATAGCGCCTTTCCCGAAGAATTTGGCCTAGCTGCGCGAAGGCGCCTGACCCAAAAAAGACCCAGACCGACCTTAAGATAAACAAGCCGTCGAGCCGCGAGCAAAGTCACAGAGTGTTCGAGTCTCGCATTCTCACCACTTATTGATACGGGAGCGTAGACTTCTTTGCGTGCGCAAATTAATGACAAATTAGATATGTGCAAACCTGATTCTTCGGTCAGCCAGATGGGTCCGCTGTTTCACCTCTGGTATGGGAACAAACCGGCGCAACAATCAACTATCTTGGAAGATTCACCGCTCCAGACAATCGAACGCAAGCAGGCGCGCACGCAATCTGTGCATTCCCGAATATCCAAACCGACTGCTCACACGGAGCCTCTGCAGGGATACACGATCGTGCTCAATCCCGGCCACGGTGGTGCCGATGCCGGCGCCGTGTACGCTGGCGTAGAAGAAAAAGACCTGACATTCGCTCTTGCCAAAGATGTACGCAATGACCTGGTCGCTGCAGGTGCCAGGGTAGTGATGACACGGACAACCGACGTTGATATGGAGCTGTCAGATATCGATGCCGTGACGAAATCAACGCATCCGAACGCCTTTCTCAGTATCCACTTTAACGCCAATCCAAATCACAACATCCGAGGCGCGACCACGTACTTCTGGTATCAGGATAGTAAGCCCTACGCAGCCAATATGCTGCGCAGCCTGGTCAGCGAAGTACCGTCTCTCAAATCTGATGGAGTGCTCCAAAACAACTATTATGTCATCGATCATACTCACGTCCCTGCTACTCTTGTAGAAGTTGCTTATCTATCCAACAGCCAGGATCGTTCCATAATCACTAATTCGCGGCTGCGCAAGCGCATTGCACATGCATTAGCCGATGGTGAAGTGGCATATCTGGCACACCATGAAAATCCAGGCGCGACTGCTGCAGCGAAAAGGACACTTTGCCATAAATAACTTTTTTCGGCACTTCTGACCACTTAAAACGTGCCCGGAATAGATGCGCTTGGCGAGCCTTCAGTAAGCATTTCGCCTACTCGACAAATTGCTGCTGCGGGATTTCAACTACTGAATCAGCCCCCCGCAACAGCAAATTGTCTCGCACTCACGACTAACCAGTGCCGGAATTAGTTGCGATTCCAACAAACTAGCGCGAACTCCGTATCGGTCTGGACTCAGGCAACCCCCTCTCGAAATCGTACACAGCTCTAGACAGCCTGCGAATCAATCCTTTGGAATAGTCGAGATTCTGGTCGTTCGCCGTCATGAGCACTACGATATAAGGATGCTGCCCGAGATAAACCAGGCCGACGTCGTGTACGGTATCATCCAGGGTGCCAGTCTTATGGGCAATTTGCAGACCCACCGGCAGATAGAACGGCATGTAGGTGTTCTCGGTTTGCGCCCTGAGAATATCCAGCATCTTTGCCGATGAGTAGCGATCGATCAGCCGTCCATGCGCCATCTCGATAAACATGTTGGCCATGTCCCTGGGGCTTGTGCGCAAGGAACGAATTTTGAGATCGTCATCGGTGCGCAGATAGTCGGCCAAGTATGTGTCGGAAAAATTCAATGACCGCATGCGGTGATTGATATTTTGCCGACCCACCAACCGAATCAACATGTTGGTCGCCGTGTTGTCACTGTAATCGATCATCAAATGCAACAACTTCCAAACGGGATAGAGTTTTTTTCCCGGAGGGTCGTTGTCGATTTGTCCCCAGCCATGATCAACATCGCTTTTCTGCAAAATCATCGCTGTGTTCAAGTCAATGTTGCCGTGTTTGATTTGAGCGAAGACTTCAACCATCACGGGTACTTTGATGACCGAGGCCGCCGCCATATTTTCGAATGGGTTGATAGCGGTCAGTGTGTTGTCGCTCAGATCCTTGACCACTACCGCTACCCGCCCCTGTGGATGCGGCATGAGAGAGAGGAGCCGTTCCCTGAGCGCCTTCGACTCGGCTAGGTTTGGGGCAGCTACAACCCTCCGGGTAGACTGCGTTTGTTTATGGACGATGTAGCCGGTTTTGGTTGCCTGAGTGCTGGCTGAGCTCGTCCCTGCGCAGCCGCTGTGCAGCAAGATGGCGCCAATAAACACGCGCGCCATCTGAAATTGTATGTTCACGACCTTGATACTCCTTACTGGTTATGTGATCGCGGGCGGTGCCATACGGTGTTTAAAGGTCCGCCCTTATTTTGCCCTTTATTCGGTCTAGGCTGAGCCATAACACCCTTCACCGTGAGCAGCCCATGAGCGGACTAAACACAATTGATTTTTCACCGCAGGAATCAGGTTCAGCAATTGCGAAAAGAACCTATCGAACTCGACAGGATCCGTTTGCAGATGAATGGCCGGGCATTCTCGAGATTCTT
>CAJCHQ010000241.1 GCA_903970295.1 Bryobacterales bacterium | reverse complement strand
GCAATGGCTTTTTCGTCCAAACTCTTGTTAGCCCTAGCTTTTTCGTTTTTTCTGCGAGCCAAAGCTTGTTTGATTTCACTCTCGCTACGGGGATGGCCTAGAATGAATTCTCGAAACGCTTGACTGACGAGCGTCTTCATGGTGCTGCCCTCAGCCGCTGCTAGAACTTTGATCGCCGAATGCAGGCGCTCGTCGACGGGGAGGTAGCACGATTGGTAGTGCTCCTTGTCTGTCGGTTGCGACTGAGCCGCCATGCGTAGCATTTGTTTGGGCTCAGACACTGGGTTGGGCTCAGACATTGGGTTGGGCTCAGACAATAGTTTTAGATAAGCCGCAACGGCTTTTTCGTCGAATCTCTTGCGAGCCCTGGCTTTTTGGTTTTCTCTGCGAGCCAAGGCTTGATCGATTTCATCCTCGCCGAGCGGGTGGCCTAGAATGAATTCTCGAAGCGCTTGATTGACGAGCGCCTTCATGGTGCTGCCCTCAGCCGTTGCTAGAACTTTGATTGCCGAATGCAGATGATCTTCGACAAGGAGCAAGCAAAAGTGGTGGCGCTCCTTGTTTGTCGGTTGCGACTGAGCCGCCATGCGTGGCATCGGTATAGGCTCAGGCATTGATTTGTCCTCAGACATTGGTTTAGGCTCAGGCTTTGGTTTAGGCTCAGGCTTTGGTTTGGGCTCAGGCATTTGTCTGAGATCACGGAGAAACCTTGATCCAGCGATGGATCCGGTGCCAGCGATTGAGTTATGCTCAGCCTTAGGCTTAGGCTTAGGCTTCAGAAGCAAAGGTGTGGGGGCTCTGCCTCTAGTTTTTGTGACGGCGGCCGGGTGTGCTTGCGTCGCTGTACTAAGTAGTTTGATACCGTCTGCAAGATCATCTTCGTTTGGTCTGATAGAAATGAGCCGGCGCAGGCACAGGGTCTCGATTCCGTTCGTTTTCATGTCTTCGGGCGCTGCAGCTAATGCCGCAGCTTTTAGATAAACTTCGTCTGAGCTGCTTGCTTCAATCACTGATACGCTGCGATTCGCAAAGTAAATAGCGAGCTCCCAAAGCGCACCGCTCTGTTCCGCCAGTGACTGCTGAACTGTTTCAGTTGCATGGAGACGGTTATCGAAGGCTCTTTTGGAGAAGATCACTGTTTCGTCGACGAGCGCAATGTTCAGGGGCTTTCCGGGAGTTCTTCCGCCCCATGTGAAGAGTCCGTGCGTCAAGAAAGAACTGGCAGCCTGCGTTCGAGTAGCAGCATCTCTGAACTCTATTTCCTCCAACCGTATGTTTTTGTTCGGCGGATACTGGATACCCGGATGCGGGCCGACTTTGACCAAAAGTGTGAGGCGTGTGTGCATTGTTCCAATCCTTGTCTTGCATTCAATGCTGGACGATTTACCAAAGTCCAGCCAATGGCTGGTTGCAGCCTGTTTAACGGGCTAGTGGTTTGGTCAATTTTTCGAGCTTAGCGAAGCTTGAACCTCTGGCAGAATTTGAATGAATTTTGGCTCGAAACCAATCTCGAAACCAATCTCAAAAACAGCCTTAGGCTAGCCGGCGGTGCTACCGCCTCGAAAGAAATTGCGGACGGCATCATCGACCGCGCCTAGGTACTCAGCAACTGCCGGATGAAATGCGCTTTGGTGCGGGAAGTGATCGCCAGAGCCATCACTTTTCTCGGCATCGGGCTCTGTACTGATTGGATTTTGCGACATTGCTATTATTTCTTGCTCCAGCTTTGTTTGTGCGAACTCGACTTGCCTCGCGAAGACCCGCTCTAAATCAGATTTTATTGGCGCGGTCTTTGTAACCGTGCATATAAAGTTATCGAGATATTCTCGCAGAAGTCTGTAGCTTATAACCGTGCGGGTACCTGCGAATTGCATTTTTGTGAAGAAAAGCATGGCCGGCACTTGCGCACCACCGAATTCGGCTGGCACTTCCAAGTAGTCTGCATTGACGTCAAAGATCTTCAGTTCTCCTGCAAATTCTTTCTTTAGCTTTGTCACCAGTGGCGCTAAGACCGCAGATGCTAAGCAGTCTGCTCTGACGAAGACGATCGTGATGCCTGTCTTGTCGAGCTGTAAGGGAAATGTTCTAACCTCTGCGGAGGTGATCTTTTCATTGTCCATTTGCAATTGCTCCATTACTAAGCTTTTAGTTAGACTCGGGCTTCTTCCCGAGCTTGTTGGCGAAGGTCTGCCTATTTTCGGCAGGTACTTGTTGCCAAATTCTTTCCTTCACATCTTCCGGCACATTACTCATTAAGAGTCTCGCCTGTGCAGCTGGCAGCCTTATGATCTGAAGCACCAGTAGCGGTGAGCACTGTTCCCTCACAAACGCGAACGCAAGTTTAAAAGCACTGGCAAAAAGTGCCCTGGCACTTTCCGTTTGGTTTATAAATGTGGACATTTGAGCCAAATCCAGTGTCAACGTTAGCAGTTGAATACGTTGGTCTTGATTGAGCTCTCCGACGCGCTCAAGTAATTCTTTTACCTTCGCTGCTGCTGAATGTTGAGTTGCGGAGTCTCGGTTTCCTGATTCGGTCATGGTGCAGTTCCTCTAAGGGCATCGGCCGTGTTTAGTGAACATCTCAGTTTGAGGTAGGTGTTTGGGTATGAATTTAGTGGTCAAAGTCAGATCACCAATGGCGGTACCGATACAAAACCCACTATCGGTGCGGCGGACTTCTTGTTTGTTGCTTCGCAAGCAGTAATTCTGTTTCTTTCTAAGCTTTAGTCTCGGTCATCTCATA